>JAIPDA010000013.1 GCA_021737905.1 Rhodoferax sp. | reverse complement strand
AGGGCCCCAGCGACCACCCGGACTTTGCGCATTGGCTGCGTGACCAGGGCATTGGCTCTATCTCGCTGAACCCGGACACCGTGATCAACACCTGGAAAAACCTGTCAGGCTCAGGCACGGTATGAGTCTTGGGCGTCGCCGGCAAATGCCCTGTCATCTCCGGCGGCGCAGGCCTGGCGAGCTGAGTTGTGTGCTGAACCGTGGGGGCCGGCATGTCCGGTGATGCGCATTCTGATGCAGAGTTCAGGCTGGCGCTTAACCGCGTTTACCGCTGGTATGCCGCAGGTTTCATCGCCTTTGTCTTGGTGTTGGCATTGTTGGAACAGCAGGGCTTGTCAAGGCAAGGCATAGGCCTGATTTTTCTGCTGGCCACCATCGGACTGTATGCCGGTATCGGCATCATGAGCCGGACCACCGATGCTTCTGAGTATTACGTCGCCGGGCGCCGCGTGCCGGCGGTCTACAACGGCATGGCCACGGGCGCTGACTGGATGTCGGCAGCCTCCTTCATCAGCCTGGCCGGCACGCTGTACCTGACGGGCTTTAACGGCCTGGCTTTCATCATGGGCTGGACAGGCGGTTACTGCCTGGTGGCTTTTTTACTGGCGCCCTATCTGCGCAGGTTCGGTCAGTTCACGATTCCCGATTTCCTGGGCGAGCGCTACGGCGGCAATATGCCGCGCATGTTGGGCGTGCTGGCCGCGCTGCTGTGCTCTTTCACTTACGTGGTGGCGCAAATTTACGGTGTTGGCATCATCACGGCCCGCTTGACCGGCGTGGCTTTTGAGCTGGGTATTTTTCTGGGTCTGGGTGGTATTTTGCTGTGCTCATTTTTAGGGGGCATGCGGGCGGTGACCTGGACGCAAGTCACGCAGTACCTGGTGATCATCGTCGCTTACTTGCTGCCGGTGGTGTGGTTGTCAGTCAAGCAAACCGGTATTCCAGTGCCGCAAGCTATTTACGGCTACCAGTTGCAAAAAGTCAGCGCACGCGAGGACGAGCTGATTCGAGATCCGAAGGAGCAGCAGGTCCAGCAAATCTTCAGCCAACGCTCGGCCGAGCTGGCGGCTAAGCTGCAGGATACGTCGGCTGCTTTGGCGGCAGACCGGGCGCGGGCCAACCGCGAGGTCGCCGCCTTAAAGGCCTCTGATGCGCCGATGTTCGACATTTATGCCGCCGACCGGGCCTTGTCCAATTTGCCCCGCAATCCCGAGGCGGCGCGCGCCTTCTGGACGCAGGCCAAAGCGGAGGCCGATGCCAAGTCCAGGCCGCTCAATGGCATGCCGCCGCATGCACAGCAGTTTGCCGGTGACCCGGCGGGCGATGAGCATGCACGCCATGAGTTTGAAATTTCCAGGCGCAATTTTCTGGCGCTGGTGTTCTGCCTGATGGTGGGCACGGCCGCACTGCCGCATATTTTGATCCGCTACTACACCGTACCCAGCGTGCGGGAGGCACGGCAATCGGTGACCTGGTCGCTGTTGTTCATCGTGCTGGTCTATATCACGGCCCCGGCGCTGGCGGTGTTGGTGAAGTATGAAGTTTTCACGCTGGTGGTCGGAACCCCATTTAGCCAGTTGCCTGACTGGATCACGGCCTGGAACAAAGTAGACCCCTCCTTGCTGTCGGCTGTGGACGTCAACCGGGACGGTATTTTGCAGCTCAATGAGCTGTCGATAGGCGGCGACATCATCATGCTGGCGGCCCCGGCCATCGGTGGTTTGCCCTATGTGGTCTCGGGCCTGGTAGCGGCCGGTGGGCTGGCCGCGGCGCTGTCCACCGCCGACGGCTTGTTGCTGACGATCTCCAGCGCCCTCAGCCACGACGTTTATTACAAGATGATCGATCCAAATGCCTCGACCGCCAGGCGTGTGACCTTGTCCAAGGTGCTGCTCTTGGTGGTGGCGCTGGGGGCCGCCTATGTGGCTTCCCGCAAGCCGGCCGACATCCTGTTTCTGGTGTCAGCGGCTTTTTCGTTTGCTGCGGCTGCTTTTTTCCCGGCATTGACGCTGGGCATTTTCTGGAAGCGGGCCACCGGCCTGGCAGCTTCGCTGGGCATGGTGGCTGGTTTGGGCACCACGCTGGTCTACATGGTGCTGACCCAGCCCTGGATGCGCAGCCTGTTTGGCGTGACCCGGCCAATTGAGCTGTGGTGGGGCATACAGCCGATTTCCGCCGGGGTGTTCGGGGTGCCGGTCGGTTTTGCCGTCATTTTGGTGGTCAGCCTCCTCACCCGGCGCCCGGGCACCCAAGTCATGGACCTGGTCAACCATGTGCGCTACCCCGGCGCATTGCCGCGCAGCCCCGAAAAAAGGCAGCTTGGCGATCCCTTGGCAGGCGGGCTATAATCATGGGCTTCGCCTTGCTGCACCCTTAACGACGCTGGGGCAGCTTTTACCAACCACAAGGAGAGTTTATGCGTCACTATGAAATCATCTTGATGATCCATCCGGATCAAAGCGAGCAGGTTCCGGCCATGCTGGAGCGCTACAAAGCCATGATCACCGCAGGCGGTGGCAAGGTTCATCGCGTGGAAGACTGGGGTCGCCGCCAACTGGTTTATCTGATCCAGAAATTGGCCAAGGCCCATTACCTGTGCATCAACATTGAAGCCAGCCAGGCTGTGATGGACGAGATTGAGCACGCGTTCAAGTTCAATGACGCGGTTTTGCGTCACATGACGGTGGCTAAGAAAAAGGCCGAAACCGGCCCCTCCATCATGATGCGCAACGTCGAGCGGGAAGAAGCCCGTAAATCTCAGCAGGCTGAATACGCGGCCTCTTAAGGCGCTTCACCTTTCGTACGCGTTTGCTGTTTGCACGAACTGAAATTTGAGTGAACCATGTTGATCTGACGGCGAGTATTGTGGAGGCCAGTCCTTTGCGCTACACGCCAGCCGGTCTTCCCGCTGTTAACTTTGTTCTCGACCATGAGTCCGAAGTCACTGAAGCAGGAACCACCCGGCAAGTCAAACTGAGCATCAAGGCGGTGGCTTTTGGTGCTTTGGCCGAACAGGCCGGTCGGCTGCCTTTGGGGCAAGCCTTCAAGTTCAGCGGTTTCCTCATCAGTGCGCGCACCAACAAGAGCGTCATTTTTCATATTCAAGAACTGAACCCTATTTAAGGAGTCCCTCATGCCTGGACCAAAACGTTTCAACAAAGACAAGCGCCCCAAGCGCAACACACAATCACTGCTGTTCAAGCGCAAGCGCTTTTGCCGCTTCACCGCTGCTGGCGTGGAAGAGATTGATTACAAAGACATCGACACGCTGCGTGACTTTGTTGCCGAAAACGGAAAAATCATTCCTGCCCGCCTGACCGGCACGCGCGCAATTTTCCAGCGCCAGATCAACACCGCCGTCAAGCGCGCTCGCTTCCTCGCGATGCTGCCTTACAGCGACCAGCACCGTAGCCTGTAAGGAGCCCAGCATGCAAATTATTCTGCTCGACAAAGTCGTGAACCTGGGCAATCTGGGTGAAGTCGTTAAAGTCAAAGACGGTTACGCCCGCAATTTCCTGATCCCTTCGGGCCGCGCACGCCGCGCCACCGCAGTGGCTATCAAGGAATTCGAGGTCAAGCGCGCCGAACTTGAAAAAGTCGCCGCTGCCAAGCTGGCCGAATGCCAAGCCCAAGGCGCCAAGCTGGGCGGCACTGTCGTCAAGCTGACGCAAAAAGCCGGTGTGGACGGTCGCTTGTTCGGCTCTGTCACCAACGCTGACATCGCCCAGGAACTGAGCAAGCAAGGCCTGGCCGTGCTGAAGTCCCAGATCCGCATGCCCAATGGTCCCTTGAAGATCGTTGGCGACCATCCGGTGAGCGTTGCTTTGCACACCGATGTCACCGTTGACGTGACCGTGACGGTCTACGGCGAAACCGCTTAAGCCTTTCTTAGCGCAGCTGCGCTTCTTGAAAAGCCGCTCTCTGGAGCGGCTTTTTCAATGCGGCGCTCGTGCGCGCCGGTGTGCCGCAGGGGATGACCCCTAGCCTAAGCATTTACACCGGAATCGCACCACATTTACACCGGTGCTGCACCACTTGTCCACAGACTTATCCCGAGGTCATTGCGTGCTGTGGCATTAACATGGCTGTCTTCTCAGGAAATCCATGTCCGCCGTACTTTCTGCTCTTGACAACGCCAGCTTCAGCCCAGACCGGCAAATAGCCCAGTTGCGCGTACCCCCGCATTCCATTGAAGGCGAGTCCAGCGTTCTGGGCGGCTTGCTGCTGGACAACAGCGCTTGGGACCGGGTGGGCGATCTGCTGGTGGACGAGGATTTTTACCGTTATGAGCACAAACTTGTTTATGCCGCGGTGGGCGCACTGATCAACGCCAGCAAACCGGCGGATGTCATCACGGTCTATGAACATTTGCAATCTCAGGGCAAGGCCGACGATGTAGGCGGCTTGGGCTATCTCAATTCTCTGGCGCAGTACGTGCCGAGCGCGGCCAATATTCGTCGCTACGCGGAGATCGTGCGAGAGCGCTCCATCCTGCGCAAGCTGGTGAAGGCCAGTGACGAGATCGCGACCCAGGCTTTCAGTCCGCAGGGCAAGGCCGTGGCCATGATTCTGGACGAGGCTGAGCAGAAGATCTTCAAGATCGGCGAGCAGGGCTCGCGCATGAAGCAGGGCTTTCACAGCATGGACACGCTGGTGGTCGATTTGCTGGACCGCGTCACTGAAATGTCGAAAAACCCCAACGACATCACCGGCGTGCCCACCGGCTTTCATGACCTGGACCGCGAGACCTCGGGCTTTCAGAAGGGCGACCTGATCATTCTCGCGGCGCGACCATCCATGGGCAAGACAGCGCTGGCGATCAATATTGCAGAGCATGTGGCGCTCAACGAAGGTCTGCCGGTGGCCGTGTTCTCCATGGAGATGGGTGCCTCTCAGTTGGCGGTGCGTATCGTCGGCTCTATCGGACGCATTGACCAGAGCCATCTGCGCACCGGCAAACTGTCCCCTGAGGAGTGGCCGCGCCTGATCGAATCGATCGAGAAGTTGCGCAATATTTCTTTGCACATTGATGAAACTCCTGGCCTGACAGTCAGCGAGTTGCGCGCCAATGCCCGCCGGTTGTCTCGCCACTTCGGCCAACTGGGCTTGATTGTGGTCGACTACCTGCAGCTCATGAGTGTCTCGAGCAGCATGAATGAAGAAAACCGCGCCACTGCCGTGGGCGAGATTTCACGCGGCCTGAAAATGCTGGCCAAAGAGTTGCAATGCCCGGTACTCGCTTTGTCGCAGCTCAGCCGTGGCGTCGAGTCGCGCACAGACAAACGGCCCATGATGAGTGACTTGCGTGAGTCCGGTGCGATCGAGCAGGATGCCGACGTCATCATGTTCATTTACCGCGACGAGTACTACACCAAAGAAGCCTGCAAAGAGCCCGGTGTTGCCGAGGTGATCATCAGCAAGCAGCGTAACGGCCCGACCGGCACCGTCAAGCTGACTTTCTTGAACCGCATCACCAAGTTTGAAAGCATGGCACGCGACCATGGCAGTTACTGACCAGCCCCGGCTGCACGGCCTGCCCGTTTAGCGGATGCCGCGTGTATCCTTTCAGTATGAAGTTACACAGTTACTACCGGTCCTCGGCGTCCTTCAGGGTGCGCATTGCGCTCAATCTCAAGGGGCTGGCTTACGACTACGTGCCGGTGCATTTGAATCGCGGCGACCATCAAAAACCGCCCTTTGCAGATTTGTCGGTCGATACCCTGGTGCCACTTCTGGAAACCGATGGCGAGCGTCTGTCGCAATCGATGGCCATCATCGAGTACCTGGACGAAGCCCATCCCAGCCCGCCCCTGTTACCGGGCGATGCGCTGGGACGGGCCAAAGTGCGGGCGCTGGCGCAGTCGGTGGCGTGTGAAATACACCCCCTCAACAACCTGCGCGTGCTCAAGCACCTGGTCAGGGAGCTGAAAATTGACGAAGCCGCCAAAAACGGCTGGTACCACCATTGGTGCCGCACCGGCCTGCAAGCCTTTGAACGTCAATTGGCCCAGTTGCCGCCTTCTCTTTACTGCTACGGTCAGACCCCGACCCTGGCCGACTGCTGCCTGGTGCCGCAGATCTTCAACGCCCAACGCTTTGAGGTGAACTTGACGGGTTTGCCGCGCACCATGGCGGCTTTTGAGGCTTGCATGGCTTTGCCGGCGTTTGCCCAGGCCCAACCCTCGGCCTGCCCGGACAACGAGTAGAAAAACCCCTTGAACACGCACTGGCACCCCGAATGGTTGATTCCACAGTGGCCTGCGCCCGGCGGGGTTCGCGCTGTGTTCACCAGCCGGGCCGGCGGTCAATCACCCGCGCCTTGGGACAGCCTGAACCTGGGAGATCATGTGCAGGATGCGTCGTCCCGGGTGGCGGCCAACCGGCAAACTCTGGCTTTGGCTACGGCTTGCCGGCCTGTTTTTTTGCGTCAGGTGCATGGCGAGCAGGTGGCCGTGCTCGAAGCCCAAAGCCTGGACCTCAGCGACCCGCAGGCGGATGCAGCCGTCACGCGCCAGCGTGGTCTGGGCTGCACCGTCATGGTGGCTGACTGCCTGCCGGTCTTGCTGGCGCACCTTGACCTGCCTGTGGTGGCTGCAGCCCATGCCGGTTGGCGCGGCCTGGCCGGTCTGGGGGCAGGGGGCTTACCAGGTTCGTCGGCAGGTGTGTTGGGCACTGTTTTCAGCCGCTTTGCCGACCTGGCCGGGCAAAGCCAGGCGCAGGCTGCGCAAAGAACCATTGCCTGGCTGGGGCCTTGCATAGGGCCCGGCGCCTTTGAAGTGGGCGCTGAGGTGAAAGCGGCTTTTGAAGCCTGGCATCCGGGCTCTGGCGCTTATTTTGAACTGCTGACTGGCTCTTCAGCCAAATACCTGGCTGACTTGGCGGGGCTGGCCCGGCTCAAACTGCATGCCCTGGGCATTGCCGGGGTGTACGGCAACGACGGCAGCCCCGGTTGGTGCACTGTGCGCCAGCCTTCAAGCTTCTTTTCGCACCGCCGCGACACTGCCCTCGGGCACAGCACCGGCCGCATGGCCGCTTGCATCTGGCAGATTTGACGGCTCGGGGGGCTGGGCTGGCTCTCTGAGACTGTCTTCGGCAAGCGCTTTGGCCTTGAGCTTGCGACGGCGGGCTGGCGTGTTCATCACATACATCACCAGTGCCAGCGGCAAGGCGCCGTACAGCAAAAATGTCATCAAGGCACCTAAAACAGTGCCGTTGCTGCTGGTGGCTTCAGCGACGCTCATCATCAGCACGACATAAATCCATGCAATTGCGGTCAGGTACATCAAAGTTAGGGCATAGTCAGGTTAAAGAAACTAAACGCGTGCACAGTCAGCAAGGCAGAATAAGCTAAATCTGCAACAGAGTCTTTTTAAAGACCATCGCTTTCACGCAGATTGAGGAGACAACATGAATTCTGACGCAAACTGGGCGCAACTGGCCCAGCAATTTCAAGACAGCCTGAGTCAAGGCATGCAAAAGGCCATGGACAGCGTGCCCAGCGTACTGATGCAAGGCGTGCCGGCTGTCAAAGACCCTTTTGCCGGCTTGCAATTAGACCCGGCCAAACTGCTGGAAATCCAGCAGTCCTACCTGCAGCAGGCCGGTGACTTGTGGAACTCCGGCATCTCGGCCGAGGCAGCCCAGCTCAAGCCTGTGGCCGACCGCCGCTTTGCCGGCGAGGCGTGGAACAGCAACCCTGTCGCGCATTTTTGCGCTGCCAGCTACATGATCAACGCGCAGGCACTGATGGGCCTGGCGGAAGCCGTTGAAGGCGATGAAAAAACCCGCGCGCGGGTGCGCTTTGCCGTAGAGCAGTGGCTGGCAGCCAGCGCCCCGAGCAACTTTCTGGCTTTGAATGCAGAGGCGCAGAAAAAAGCACTGGACACCCAGGGCCAGAGCATTGCCCAGGGTTTGCAAAATCTGATGCACGATATGCGCCAGGGCCATGTCTCCATGACCGATGAAAGCGTTTTTGAGGTCGGAAAAAACGTCGCCACCACCGAAGGCGCTGTGGTCTTTGAAAACGAATTTTTCCAGCTGCTCGAGTACAAGCCGCTCACCGCCAAGGTGCATGCAAAGCCTTTCCTCTTGGTGCCGCCTTGCATCAACAAGTTTTACATCCTGGACCTGCAGCCCGAAAACTCATTGATTCGCTACGCCGTCGCGCAGGGGCACCGCACTTTTGTGGTCAGCTGGCGCAACCCCGACGAGTCCATGCAGGACAAAACCTGGGACGACTACATCGAGCATGCCGCTATCCAGGCGATAGCTGTCACGCAAGAGATCACCGGCGCCAAAGACATCAACGCATTGGGCTTTTGTGTGGGCGGAACCATTTTGAGCACTGCGCTGGCCGTGCTGGCTGCGCGCGGCGAAAAGCCGGTGGCCAGCCTGACCCTGCTGACCTCTTTGCTGGATTTCTCGGACACCGGCATCCTGGACATCTTCATTGACGAGACGGCCGTGAAATTCCGCGAAATGCAAATGGGCAGCGGCGGTCTGCTCAAAGGCCAGGACCTGGCCTCGACCTTCAGCTTTTTGCGCCCCAATGACCTGGTCTGGAATTACGTGGTCGGCAACTACCTCAAAGGTGAAACGCCGCCGCCGTTTGACTTGCTGTATTGGAACAGTGACTCTACCAACCTGCCCGGGCCTTTTTACGCCTGGTACCTTCGCAACACCTACTTTGAGAACAGCCTGGTCAAGCGTGGCAAGCTCACGGTTTGCGGTGAAAAAATTGACCTGTCAAAGCTTGATATGCCCGTCTACATCTATGGCTCGCGGGAAGACCATATCGTGCCGATAGGCGGCGCTTACGCCTCGACCCAGGTGCTCAAAGGCCCCAGGCGTTTTGTCATGGGTGCGTCGGGTCATATTGCCGGCGTGATCAATCCGCCCGCCAAGAAAAAGCGTTCCCACTGGATTGGCGACAAACTGCCTGTGTCCCATCAAGCCTGGCTGGCGGATGCAACAGAGCACGCCGGCAGCTGGTGGCCTGATTGGGCGGCATGGCTCAAGCGTCATGCGGGCCCGCAAATTGCGGCACCTAAAAGCTATGGCAGTCGAAAATACAAAGCCCTTGAGCCTGCGCCGGGTCGTTATGTCAAGGCCAAGGCCTGAGCTCTCACGTAGCGGGCGCAGCGTTCATGCTCTCATCACACAGCTTATCAACCTAAGGAAATAGAAAAATGGATGACATCGTTATTGTTTCAGCAGCCCGTACCGCCGTCGGAAAGTTTGGTGGATCGCTGGCCAAGACGCCTGCCACCGAGCTGGGCGCTGCTGTCATCAAGGCTGTGCTGGAGCGTTCGGGCCTGTCTGCTGAGCAGATCGGTGAAGTCATCATGGGTCAGGTGTTGGCCGCTGGTGTAGGACAGAACCCGGCGCGTCAGTCGGTCGTCAAGGCCGGTTTCCCGCACGCCATTCCAGGTCTGACCATCAACGCTGTTTGCGGCTCGGGTCTCAAAGCCGTCATGCTGGCCGCGCAATCGGTAGCGACTGGCGACAGCGACATTGTGATTGCCGGCGGACAGGAAAACATGAGCGCTTCGCCGCATGTGCTCAATGGTTCGCGCGAGGGCCAGCGAATGGGCGACTGGAAGATGGTCGACACCATGATCGTGGACGGCCTGTGGGACGTCTACAACCAGTACCACATGGGCATCACTGCCGAAAACGTGGCCAAAAAATACGGCATTGACCGCGCCATGCAGGACGCGCTGGCGCTGGCCAGCCAGACCAAGGCCGCTGCCGCGCAAGACGCCGGCAAGTTCAAAGACGAGATCGTGCCGTTCTCGATTGCCCAGAAAAAGGGTGACCCGATCATTTTTGCCGCTGACGAATTTATCAACCGCAAAACCAACGCCGAAGGCTTGGCCGGCCTGCGCCCGGCCTTTGACAAAGCCGGTGGCGTGACGGCCGGCAACGCCTCGGGCATCAACGACGGCGCTGCCGCGGTCATGGTCATGACGGCCAAAAAGGCAGCGGCCCTCGGGCTCAAACCTTTGGCACGCATTGCCAGCTACGCCACCAGCGGCCTGGACCCGGCCTTCATGGGCATGGGCCCGGTGCCCGCGTCCACCAAAGCCCTGCAACGCGCCGGCTGGAAAGCGCAAGACCTGGACCTGCTGGAGATCAATGAAGCCTTTGCCGCCCAGGCCTGCGCGGTCAACCAAGAAATGGGCTGGGACACCAGCAAAGTCAACGTCAACGGTGGCGCGATTGCCATCGGCCACCCGATCGGTGCGTCCGGTTGCCGCATTCTGGTGACGCTGCTGCACGAGATGGTGCGCCGCGATGCGAAGAAAGGCATCGCCAGCTTGTGCATAGGCGGCGGCATGGGGGTGGCCCTCACACTGGAGCGATGAATTTAGGTTAGATCAGTTTTTCAATAAAAATCAATGGAGCACAAATGACACAAAAAATCGCATACGTTACCGGCGGCATGGGCGGCATTGGAACGGCTATTTGCCAGCGACTGGCCAAAGACGGCTTCAAGGTGATTGCCGGATGCGGGCCTACCCGCGACGCCGGCAAATGGCTGGATGAACAAAAAGCACTGGGCTACAGCTTTTACGCTTCGGTGGGCAATGTCGGCGACTGGGAATCCACGGTGGCTGCCTTTGACAAGGTCAAAGCTGAGCACGGCCAAGTCAGCGTGCTGGTCAACAACGCGGGTATCACGCGCGACGGCCAGTTCCGCAAAATGAGCAAGGCCGACTGGGACGCCGTCATCTCGACCAACCTCAACAGCATGTTCAATGTGACCAAGCAGGTGATCGAAGGCATGATCGAAGCGAACTTCGGACGCGTGGTCAATATTTCTTCGGTCAACGGCCAAAAAGGCCAGTTCGGTCAGGTCAACTACTCCACCGCCAAGGCCGGCTTGCACGGCTTCACCATGGCGCTGGCGCAAGAACTCGCCAGCAAAGGCGTCACCGTCAACACCGTCAGCCCGGGCTACATCGGCACCGACATGGTCAAGTCGATCCGTCCGGACGTGCTGGAGAAAATCGTTGCCGGCGTGCCCGCCAAGCGGCTGGGCACACCGGAAGAAATCGCCTCCATCATTTCCTGGATTGCCTCGGACGAAGGCGGTTACGCCACCGGCGCCGACTTCTCCCTCAACGGTGGCTTGCACATGGGTTAGTGGACAAGGGCGGGGTTGATGGCGCGACTTGCGCTGGATGCGAGCTTGAAAACGCTTCGCCAGCAAGCAAAGATTCAGTGACCCTCACCTTGCCTTTCTCGGTGGCCAAGTGGCTCTGTCGGCATGTTTTCCCCAGACGAGCTCGGCGCTTAAGCTGCCTTCAGGTGCATGTCAATGTGCATGGATGTATAGGGGCACAAGATACCGCCGCTTTCGGTACGCTCCAGCAGGCCAAGCTCAGCCAAGATCACGATGTCTTCATCGACACGTTTGACATCGCGGTCAACCATGCGAGCCAATTCTCGAACCGGTAATTCGCCCATGCCCTGCGCAGCGCGCAAGATGTCCCAACGTTTTTCAGTCAACTGCCCGAAAAATTGCGCGGGCGTCTCAAAGTTCAAGACTTCACCTTGGTAGGTGTCAGTCTTGGCAACTTGCGCCGCAGAGCGCAATGCACTTTTCCAGTCGGGCTGCAATGTGATGGTGATATAACGCTCAGTCATGATGTTCTCCTTGCGGCTACTGCCTTGATGAAGTCTTCAACCAGTTGGTCTACTGAAACGAAGGTGTAGGCCACTTCTTTGCCATCCAGATGACAGTGGTCGCCCTTGCCGCGCTCGTTATCAAATCCTATGACTCGTTGGCCATTCAGCACAAAGACAGCTCTGTATTTGTAGCAATGCCCTGTAGGCGGCACAGGCGCATCCAACTTCCAGACCACTAACTCCAGTATCGAACCATCGGGGTTAACGTTCTTGAAGCGGGTGACGAGTAGCGCAGCCATGTTGGCAAGTATGCCAACGATCCGTGGTGTTGTCAATTTGGCAAACAGCTGACCCGGCATGCGCATAAACAGTGGCTTGGACACGCATCCATCAATCAGCGTCGTGGCATTCCCACGCTGCGTAACTGCGAGAATGTAGCTATCGTGTGCAATCCGTAAGTGCTATTTGCTGCACGGATTACGAGCTTAGCAACCCTGCCGTGTGCAATTCGACTTGCACCAGGCTCCAAATTGAATCTTTAAAGTGTCAAATGTTGAATTAAATCAACAGCTTACGGGCGGTAAATTGTCGGTTGCACCGATGATGGATTGGACGGATCGGCATTGCCGTTACTTTCACCGCCTGCTCACGCGCCGTGCGCTGCTCTACACCGAGATGGTCACTACAGGCGCTTTGCTGCACGGTGATGTGCCGCGGCATTTGCGTTTCAATGCCGAAGAGCATCCGCTGGCCTTGCAACTGGGCGGTAGCGAGCCGGCTGACCTGGCGCAGGCCGCCAAGTTAGGCGAGCAGTGGGGCTATGACGAGATCAACCTCAACTGCGGCTGCCCCAGCGAGCGTGTGCAGCGCGGCGCTTTTGGCGCCTGCCTGATGGCTGAACCGCAACTGGTGGCCGATGGCGTCAAGGCGATGCTTGATGTGGTGGGTGTGCCTGTCACCGTCAAACACCGCATCGGCATTGACAAGGGTGAGAGCTACGACTTTGTGAGAGATTTTGTGGGCGCCGTCAGTCAGGCCGGTTGCCAGACTTTCATCGTGCATGCCCGCAACGCCTGGCTGCAAGGCCTGTCACCCAAAGAAAACCGCGAAGTGCCGCCGCTGCGCTATGAGTTTGTACACCGGCTGAAAAAAGACTTCCCGCAGCTGCGCATCATGATCAACGGCGGTATCGACAGCGCCGAGCAAGTGCACGAGCAACTACAGCACATTGACGGCGTGATGATTGGCCGCGAGGCCTATCACAAGCCCTGGTGGCTGGCTTCGTGGGATGCGGATTTTTTTGGTGAGCCCGCCCCTGCGCAAGCGCTGACGCGCGAGCAGGTTGAATCACAGATGGTGGACTACATGGCGCTTGAAGCCGCGCTGCATGGCACGCCCTGGAGCGCCATCGCCCGCCACATGCTGGGGCTGCGCCACGGGCTGCCGGGTTCGCGCCGCTGGCGTCAGGTCTGGAGCGACCACAAGCTCAAGGGCTTGCCTGCGCACGAGGTGATGGCCCTGGCAGCAGCATCAGGGCCATGAAGCCGACCGCGCCCAGCGCGGCAGAAAACCACAGCGCACCGCCACCAAAGCGGTCAATTGCAAGGCCGAACAGATAAGGAGAGAGCGCCTGCGCAAAACGCGCCGGCACCATCAGCAGGCCCTGGCGCAAGCCGTAGTCTTTGGTGCCAAACAGCACCAGGGGCAGGGTGCCTTTGGCGATGGTCAAAATGCCGTTGCCCGCGCCGTGCAGCAGCGTGAAGGCCGCACCCGCCGGCACGCCCAGCAGCAAAAACCCGAGTGCGCCCACCGAGTGCAGCGCGCCCGCCACCCGCGCCGAGGCCACCGGGTGAACGCGGCGCAGCAAACCATACTCGAGCAAGCGGCCAGCTACCTGCGCCGGCCCGACCAGGGCGGCCAGCAGCAAGGCCGTGGCCAGTGGCAGGCCCTGGGCTTGCAGCAGCCGCGGCAGGTGCGCTGCCATGGCGGTGCTGATGAACCAGGTGATGGCAAAGACCAAGGCCAGCAGCGCACCGGCGCGGCGGGCGCTGGACTGGCTCAAAGCTTGTGCTGCCGGCGCCAGCGCCGATGTGCTGCCGTCAATCGGCTGGATGTCTTGGTTGGCACTTGCATCAGGCGTTCTTTGCAGCAGGGCGTTCAGCGGCAAGCCCACCAGCAGGTGCAAGCCAGCCCAGCTCAGGCAGGCCGTGCGCCAGCCCCAATGCAGCTCCAGCCAGGCTGACAGCGGCCAGCCGATGGTGCTCGCCAGTCCTGCCATCAGTGTGATGCCGGTGATCGGTCCGCGTGAGCGCTGGCCGTAAAGATGCACCAGCGTGGCAAAGGCCGCTTCATAAAGCCCTGCAGCCATGGCCATGCCCAGAATGCACCAGCCCGCAAACAGACCGACAGGCCCTTGCGCCAGCGCCAGGCAGACCAGCCCGAGCGCAAACACCAGGCTGTTGAGCATCAGCACGCGCCGCCCGCCGAAGCGGTCAATCGCCCGGCCGGCCAGCGGCCCCAGCAAAGCAGACACCACCAGCGCAGCTGAAAAAGCGGCAAAGATCAGCGGGCTGCTCACGCCCAGATCGCGCGCCATCGAGTTCGCCAGCATGGCTGGCAAGTAGTAGCTCGAAGCCCAGGCCAGCGTTTGCGCCAGGCCCAGGCAGGCAACGGTGCGCGTCTGGAGTGTCATCACAGCAGCATCGTAGTCGCTCCAAATTAGATTCAACAGCCGTTTGACATGGATTTGCCACATGACCGACATGCATGTGTCACGTGCTGCTCTCAAAATTCAGCACAAGCCCACAAGTCCAAGGACGCATACATGCAGCACGAGCAAAACATGCCAAGTTTGTCACCCCAGCACAAGGTGTTGCCACAGCGACTGCGCCCAGACCAGGTACTGCTGAAGATTTTGCGTTGCACAGCCCACTACATGGCCAACAGCCCGGGTGGACTTCGTTTTGTGGCCGGTACCCGGCCCTGGCTGGAGGGCCTGAACCCTGGCATCCGGCGCCAGCCCGATGGCCATCAAGGCTGATTCAACAAAGTATTTATTCAGCGACTGATCTATTTCTAGGAATTTCAAATGAAAGAATTGCCGAGCCCGACTTTTTCCCTGTCACCCATAGCTTTGCCGCGGGGATGGTTCAATCGCAACGTCCCTTTGCCGCTTGCCGAGCCTGTGGTTACGCCGGTGGTCTCTGGCATGGAGGTGAGCTGGGCACGCAACCTCGATGAGGTTCGCGCAGCACAACGCTTGCGCTACCAGGTCTTTGCCGTTGAAATGGGTGCGAAACTTGACACCAAGCTGCCCGGGCATGACGTAGATCTGTTTGACGACTACTGCGAACACCTCTTGGTGCGCGATCAGGCCACGCAGGAGGTCATCGGGACCTACCGCGCCTTGACTCCCACGCAAGCGCGCCGTGCCGGCGGCACTTACAGTGACATCGAGTTTGACCTCACGCGTCTGCGCTCATTGCGCTCGCGCATGGTGGAGTTGGGTCGCAGTTGTGTGCACGCCGATCACCGGCAGGGTGCGGTGATCCTGGCCTTGTGGGGTGCGCTGGCGCAGTTCATGTCGCGCAACCAGCTGGACACCATGATCGGTTGCGCCAGCATTCCCATGCAATACGGCGGTACGTCCACGGGTCACGCCGCCGCCAGCATCTGGCGCCAATTGCGCCAAACCCATCTGGCCGGCATTGACTGGCATGTCACGCCGCGTTTGGCATTGCCGGTAGACCGGCTGGATGATTCTCTGGACGTTGAGCCACCGGCTTTGATCAAGGGCTATTTGCGCCTGGGCGCCAAGGTGTTGGGTGCACCGGCCTGGGATCCGGATTTCAATTCGGCTGATTTACCCATGATGATGCGCATCGCTGATCTGCCACCGCGTTACCGCAAGCGTTTTGACGCAGCTGCTGATTAAGAACCTGGGCCTCAGCGCCTTGGGTTTGATATGTATTCACCGTACTGTCATTTATCTGTCATAAATGGATTCCACAATCAATTTGAGCTTAATCAACTTTGATTGAGCGTCGGGCTTCGATAATCCACTGCCTTCATGGTTTTTCATCTATGCCCAATCCAAATGAAATGAAGACGCTAACTGCGGCGGCGGGTACACCTCGTTTGAATCTTCTCAACCGTGACGTCAGTATTTTGGCGTTCAATGAGCGTGTGCTGGACTTGGCTACACAAACTCAGACGCCCTTGCTGGAACGCTTGCGTTTTTTGTGCATTGTTTCGTCAAACCTCGACGAATTCTTTGAAGTGCGTGCTGAACCGCATTTGTCTGCGCTGCGTTTGCAGGGTACCAATTCTTCAGAAGCCCAAGCCGCCTACGCTGCACTGTCTGAAGCGGCTCAAACCATTGTTGAGAAACAATACCGTTTGTACAACGACGTTTTATTGCCGGAGTTCGCCCGGCAAGGCATTCATCTGCTCTCGCACGGTGAGCGAAATGCAGCTCAAAAGCGCTGGGTCAAAGCTTATTTTTTGCGCGAAGTTCGGCCTTTGTTGATCCCGGTCGGCCTGGATCCATCGCATCCATTCCCGATGGTTGCCAACAAGTCGCTCAACTTCATCGTGCGGCTGGGCGGCAAAGATGCTTTTGGACGTGAGAACGAAATTGCCATTGTCAAAGTGCCTCGCGTGTTGCCGCGCATCATGCAAATACCAGACAGCAGCGGCAAAGGAAAATTACACTTTGTCGCCTTGACCAGCGTGATCCGCTCGCACCTGGCAGATCTTTTTCCGGGCCGCGATGTGCAGCAGTTCTCGCAGTTCCGGGTGACCCGGCACTCCGACTTGGCGGTGGACGAGGAAGATGTGTTGAATCTGCGCACAGCCTTGCGTGCCGGCCTTGAACAACGCAATTACGGACAAGCCCTGCGGCTGGAGGTTTCTGCCGGTTGTTCTGAGCAATTGTCTCAATTTCTGCTCGAGCAGTTTGATCTACCGCCCGAAGCGCTGTACAGGGTTCCTGGCCCTGTGAATCTGGTCCGGCTTACGCAGCTGGTAGACCTGGTGAATGACCCCGCGCTGTTATTTCCGCCCTATCCATCTTCGTACCCGCAACAACTCAAGCAGGGCGAATCAATTTTCCAAAAGCTCAAAGAAGGTGATGTGTGCATTCACCAGCCCTTTGAAAGCTTTGACGGTGTCCTGGCTTTTTTGCGCGAAGCTGTCAATGACCCGCAGGTACTGGCCATCAAACAGACGATTTACCGTACCGGGTCCGATTCGGAGCTGATGGTTTTGCTGCGCGAGGCGGTCAGGCGCGGCAAAGAAGTCACTGTGGTGGTGGAGCTCAAGGCCCGCTTTGACGAAGAAGCCAACATCAATTGGGCAGAGATGCTGGAGTCTATCGGTGCCCAGGTGGTCTACGGCATTGTGGGTCTCAAGACACACGCCAAAATGTTGCTGGTGACGCGTCGTGAGGGCAAGCTTCTCAAACGCTACGGCCATCTCTCGACGGGTAACTACAACCCCAAAACTGCGCGTCTTTACACCGATGTGAGTTATCTCACGGCCAACCCCTTGCTGACGCTGGACATGGAAAATGTCTTTTTTCACCTGGCCAGCCAAAGTCGTTTGCCCAAACTGAGGCAGCTGGTGCTTGCGCCTTTCCAGCTGCACGCCAAAATGCTGCAAATGATTGAAGCGCTGAGCGCAGCTGCAGCCCGGGGAGAAGACGCGCGGCTGGTGGCCAAAATGAATGCCTTGACCGATGAAGGTCTGATACTTGCGCTGGTCAACGCAGGGCAGAAGGGCGTGAAAATCGACCTCATCGTCCGGGGCGCTTGCATGTTGCCGGCGCAGGTTCCGGGTGTCACTGACAACATCCGGGTGCGATCCATCATCGGGCGTTTCTTAGAGCATTCGCGGGTTTTTTACTTCTGCTCGGGAAACACTGAAACGCTTTATTTGTCGAGCGCCGACTGGATGAACCGCAATATGTTCGGGCGAATAGAGTTGGCCTGGCCGGTCACAGACCCGGTGCTGCGCCAACGCATCATTGACGAGTGTCTTGTGGCCTACATGCATGACACCAGCAATGCATGGGATTTGCAGGCAGATGGCACTTACCAACGGGTTCAGCCGCCAGCGCATGGCCGCAAAGAAGGTGCTCAGGCGGCTTTGATGGCGCGCTATGGCACACAGGCTTCGGGCTCGATTTCAAAGACTGGCAAGTCAGCGT
>JAIPDA010000012.1 GCA_021737905.1 Rhodoferax sp. | reverse complement strand
GCCCCGTCCGAGCGCTGCCCCAAAAAGCCCAAACCGTTGTCGCCAAAACGCCCGGCTTCCCCCGCAGCGACAGTCAAACCGAGGACGCGGCCGAGTTGGGCGTTGTTTCCCAGCTCCGGGTGCGCATCCAAGGGCAAGTGATAAGCGTAGAGATTGATGTCGTGCGCCAGCAGTAAAGCCAGGCGCTGCTTCATCCAGCCGGTGACGCGGCCGTCTTGACCGCGCCAAAACAAGCCATGATGCACAAACACAGCATCCGCCCCGCAAGCCACAGCCGCCTCGATCAGCGCCAGGCTGGCCGTCACGCCCGAGACAATGCTCTTGATACGCTCACGACCTTCGACTTGCAAACCATTGGGACCGAAATCCTTGAAACGCTCGGGCTGCAGCAAGGTGTCAAAAGTGCGCAGCAATTCGATGCGCGAAACACCGCCGGAAGGTTTCATCGGTTCATTCATGCGGCAGTCCTTCGTAGATAAGCCTGGGCTGATTATCGGGGGATCGCTCAAACGCGGCGCGATCGGTGAGAATCAAGACTCTGGCGATGCACGCGCTGAGCCTTGCCGCCTTTTTTTTGAACGGGCTTCATCATGATGCGCAAATATTGGCTGTTGTTTTCTCAAGTTGTCACCGTGCTGCTGGCTGTTTATTTTGTGCTCATCAGCCTCAAGCCCCAGTGGCTAGCCCGCCCCGGCGAAGCTGCCGTCGCAGTCTTCGAAGCCCCGGCCGACAGCAACAAACAGGCGGCAGGTGGCGGACCCGGCAGCCTGCGGGCGGCCGCCAAAGCGGCCTCGGGCGCGGTGGTTAGCATCAACGCCAGCAAGGTCGCCGCTCGCGCCCAAGGCAAAGAAGACCCCTGGTTTCGTTATTTCTTTGGCGACCAGTCTCGCACCGAGCCGCAAGTCGGCCTGGGCAGCGGCGTCATCGTCAGCCCCAGCGGCTACATACTCACCAACAACCACGTGATAGCCGGCGCCGACGACATTGAAGTCATCTTGAATGACTCGCGCAAGGCGCGCGCCAAAGTCATCGGCACTGACCCGGAAACCGATCTGGCAATTCTGAAAATCGAGTTGGATGCGCTGCCGGTGATCGTGCTGGGTAACGCCGAGTCGCTGGAAATCGGGGATCTGGTGCTGGCCATCGGGAACCCTTTCGGCGTCGGTCAGACCGTCACCAGTGGCATCGTCAGCGCACTGGGCCGCAACCAGTTAGGCATCAATGTGTTTGAAAACTTTATTCAAACCGACGCCGCCATCAACCCGGGCAATTCCGGAGGTGCATTGGTCGACACGCAGGGGCGTTTGCTAGGCATCAACACGGCCATTTTCTCCCGCTCGGGCGGCTCCATGGGGATCGGCTTTGCCATTCCGGTTTCAACGGCCAGGCAGGTGCTCGACAGCATTCTCAAGGACGGTCAGGTCACACGCGGCTGGATCGGCGTCGAGCCGCAGGAGTTGACAGGCGAAATGATCAAGACCTTTAACCTGTCTGCCAAAAACGGGGTGATCATCACTGGCGTTCTGCAAAACGGTCCGGCAGCTGCAGCCGGCATCCGTCCGGGTGACGTCATCGTTTCAGTGGGCAGCGTGCAGGTGCGCACAGTGTCTGAATTGCTCAGTGCCGTGGCCGCACTCAAACCGGGCGTGAGCGAGAACTTCAAGCTGCAGCGACAAAACGAAGTGCTGGCCTTGGCGGTCACGCCGGGCAAACGCCAGCGCCCTGCGATGCCGCGTTAAGACAAAAAGGCTTGAGCCCGCCAGGCCGGCGCACGCTCAGGGCTGAACAGTGCTGTCTTCAGCTGCGGGCTCGGGTGCCTTGGTGTGTTTGACAAAGATCTGGGCGGCCACAATGCCGACTTCGTACAGACCACCCACCACGCCCAGCAGCATCAGCATGGAGCCGGCATCGGGGGGTGTCACAAGCGCCGTACCGACTGCGGCCAGTACCCAGAAGTAGCCCCTGTACTCGCGCAGCTGCGCCACGGTCAAAATACCCATACGGACCAACAAAATCACCGCAATAGGCACTTCAAAAGCGAGTCCGAAGGCTAAAAACATACCAATCACAAAGTTAAGGTATTCCTCAATGTCTGGCGCGGCGGTGATGGACTTGGGTGCAAAACTCTGGATAAAGCCAAACACCTGACCGAACACAAAGTAGTAGCAAAAAGCCACGCCGAAGAAAAACAGCAGTGTGCTGGAGACCACCAGCGGCAAGACCAGCTTTTTCTCGTGGCTGTAAAGGCCGGGCGCCACAAAAGCCCAGACCTGGTAAAGCACCACGGGCAGCGCAATCATGAAGGCCGCCATGAACAAGATTTTGATGGGCACGACAAAAGGCGAGATGACGTTGGTGGCGATCAACGTCGCGCCCTTGGGCAAGGTGGCAGTCAGGGGCGCCGCCATCAGGTCATACAAAGCGCCCGGGCCGGGAAACAACGCCAGCACAGCCGCGGCAATGCCGATGGCAATCACCGCCTTGATCATGCGGTCGCGCAACTCCATCAGATGCTGCACAAAAGGTTGCTCAGAGCCTGCGAGTTCGTCAGGCTTGTCTTTGGGGGCGTCGCTCATAGAAAAATCGGATACCGCTCAAATGGGACGGCTGGTGCTGGGTTTGGGCCGGTAACGCGCAACCCGCGCCGCGCCAGACAATGCCTTGGTGCGAACGCCAGAGCGTGACTTGAACCACTGCGGCGTAGCGCCTTGCTTGAGTCGCCAGTTTTTACCCGGGTGTTTGTATTCTGGAAAGCTGATCATGCCGGTTGCTTCCGTGCTGCTGTCGTCAGAGGCCAGCGAAGTGGTTTCGGCCCAGGTCTTTTCAAAATCACTGGCGCTGGTCTGCACAGAACTTTCAACGTCACGGGCAGCGCTCTCCATGCTTTCTTTCATCTTTTTGAGCTCATCGAGCTCCATCGAACGATTAACCTCATTTTTGACGTCTGCCACGTAGCGTTGGGCTTTACCCAGCAAAGCACCCACTGTGCGCGCCAAACGCGGTAACTTTTCCGGTCCGATCACGATCAAGGCCACGGCGCCAATCAGCGCAATTTTGGAGATGCCGAGATCGATCACGTCAGTCCACTCCAGCGCACAAAGCGGCTTGCTGTTGGTGGCTCAAGAGGTTCAATGAAAAGCCTGATCAGCTTTTTTGACGCGCTTGCACGTCAATGGTGTTGGGGTCTGGCATCGGGGCAGCGGCAGAAGCAGGGGCGGCGGTGGCGGCCGGCGCCGTGACTTGAGCGGTGGTGGTGGCGCTAGCAGCATCTTCAGCGGCCGGCGCATGACCGCCCTCTTTCATGCCGTCCTTGAAGCCCTTGACAGCACCGCCGAGATCGCCGCCTATGTTTTTGAGTTTCTTGGTGCCGAACACCATGACCACGATCAACAGGACGATCAGCCAATGCCAAATGGAAAATGAACCCATGTTTCGCTCCTAAGCTTAGATACCGGCGAAAAAGCCGGATTGTGTGTGAATGGGGGTGATTCTAAAGCGCTTGTACGCCGCCACGCCGGCTGGCGGGTCTTTACAGGGCCGGCCGACCCTGCAAAACGGGCGCGAGGGGCCTGTAGCGGTCGGTTTTAACCACGTAGCCAGGGCCGCGGACCGCCCATGACATGGAAATGCAGGTGATGCACCTCCTGGCCACCCTCGGCACCGGTGTTGGTCACAACCCGAAAGCCGCCTTCCGGGTAGGGACGGCAACCCTGCTCCAGCGCCAGCCTGGGCGCGAGGGCCATCATCCGCCCGATCAGCGCCTCGTGCTCAGGGCCAACTTGCGCCATCGAGTTGATGTGCATCTTGGGAATCATCAAAAAATGCACGGGCGCCCAAGGATTGATGTCGTGAAAAGCCAGTATGTGCTCGTCTTCATAAACCTTGCGGCTTGGAATCTGACCGGCCGCGATCTTGCAAAAAAGGCAGCTTGCAACAGCGCTACCGGTTGAAATGACGGGGGCATTTTTGTCGTTCATGCGCTCTCCTGCATGGGGGTAGGGGTCTGAGTCTGGGGCCAACGCTGGTCGTTAAAGCGCAACCAGCCCTTGAGGCAGCGGTACAAGTACCACAGCCAAACCAAGGCATAAGCCAGCGCCCCGGGCAAGAAAAACACCAGCCACAAAGGCGACAGCAGCACCAGCCAAAGCAGCGTCCACCAGAAGGTGGCGATCATGTAGCGGTGATGCGCCAGATACAAGGGCTCACTTTCATCGGCACGACGCAGGTAATTGATGATCAAGGCAACCAGGGCAAAAACCCCCGCACTGAACCAGGCCAGGGTGTGCAGGCCGTACAAAATATGCACGACCAGGCGGTCATTGCCGGTTTTGCCGGCGCTGTCTTTCAAATCGAAATCACCCATGGCCGGCTCCTGCAGATTATTTTTCTGCTGCTGCGCGCTGCTGCGCCTTGCGCAAGGCTTTTTCCTCCATGCCGCTGGTGCCTTCGCGGCGCTCCAGCTCGGCAATCACATCAGCCGGTTGCAGACCGTAATAGGCCAGGGCGATCAGGCTGTGAAACCATAAATCAGCCACCTCACCCACCAGCTTGCTCTTTAACTCGGGTGTCGCGCCGCCACGGTCAATGTCTTTGGCCGCCATCACCGTTTCAGTGGCTTCTTCACCGATTTTTTTGAGAAAGGCGTCCGGCCCCTGGTCCAGCAAGCGGGCCACATAACTTTTGCCCGGGTCACCGCCGTGGGCCACTTTCCGGCTTTCAATCACAAGCGCCAGGCGCGCCAGAGAGTCGTTGCTTGTGGTGGTCATTTTTGATAAATGGTTTGCGGGTCTTTGAGCACGGGCTCGGCCACACGCCATTGCCCGTTTTCATACCGGTGGAAAAAACAACTGTGTCGCCCCGTGTGGCAGGCAATGGCGGGACCGCTCTCCTGACCGAGCTGACTCACCTTGAGCAAGACCACATCGTTGTCACAGTCCAGCCGGATGTCATGCACGACTTGAACATGGCCCGACTCTTCGCCCTTGCGCCAAAGTCTCGAGCGCGAGCGGCTGAAATACACCGCCCGCCCGGATTCAGCGGTTTCCTGCAAGGCCTCACGGTTCATCCAGGCGAACATCAGCACGTCGCCAGTGGCAGCCTCTTGGGCGATAACGGGAATCAGGCCCCGTTCGTCCCAGCGAACTTCATCTAACCAATTCATGGCATCTATTGTCGGTGATCAGGCGCCATGCAGCGCCAAAAGTCAGCCTTGGCTTGACAGGCATCACAGTCGAACCGCGATACCGCGTTCAGCCATACGCTGCTTGGCCTGCTGCACAGTGAACTCACCGTAGTGAAAAATGCTGGCGGCCAGCACGGCATCGGCGCCGCCAAGCTGTATGCCATCAGCCAGATCGTCCAGACTTCCAACGCCGCCCGAGGCGATGACCGGCACGCTCACCGCGCCGCTGACAGCGCGCGTGAGTGCCAGGTCAAAGCCGGATTTGGTGCCATCACGGTCCATGCTGGTGAGCAAAATTTCACCGGCACCGCGCCGCGCCATTTCAGTGGCCCATGCCACGGCATCCAGACCGGTGTTTTTGCGCCCGCCATGGCTGTAGACATCCCAGCCCGGACCGCGTGTCAGAGCCTCTTCGTCAGAGCGGCGCTTGGCATCGATAGCGACCACGATGCACTGCGCGCCGTAACGCGCCGAGGCCTCTTCAATCACCTGCGGGTTGGCCAATGCGGCCGAATTAAAGCTGGTCTTGTCAGCGCCGGCATTGAGCAGGCGCCGCACGTCCTCCACCGTGCGCAGGCCACCGCCCACAGTCAGTGGAATAAAGACCTGCGAGGCGACTGCTTCAATGATGTGCAGGATCAGGTCGCGGTTGTCGCTGGTGGCGGTGATGTCCAGAAAAGTCAGCTCGTCAGCGCCTTGGTCGTTGTAGCGCGCAGCGATTTCGACCGGGTCACCGGCGTCGCGCAGCTCGAGGAAATTGACGCCCTTGACGACGCGTCCGCCGGTGACATCCAGGCAGGGGATGATTCGTTTGGCGAGCATCAGGCGCTGGCCATGCCGCTTAGCCGTTGAGCTCGTCGGCGCGGGCCTGAGCGGCCGCAAAGTCGAGGTCACCACTGTAAATAGAGCGGCCGCAGATCACGCCTTCTACGCCTTCTTCTTCGACAGCGCACAGTGCTTCGATGTCGGCCATGCTGGACAGGCCGCCCGAAGCGATGACAGGAATGCTCAAGGCCTGAGCCAGCCGCGTAGTGGCCTCAATGTTGATGCCGCTGAGCATGCCGTCACGGCCGATGTCGGTGTAGATGATGGATTCGACGCCGTAGTCCTCAAACTTCTTGGCCAGGTCGACCACCTCATGGCCGGTCAATTTGCTCCAGCCGTCGGTGGCCACCTTGCCATCCTTGGCGTCCAGGCCGACGATGATGTGGCCGCCAAAAGCGGTGCAGGCGTCTTGCAGAAAACCAGGGTTTTTAACGGCGGCGGTACCGATGATGACGTAGCGCAGCCCGGCGTCCAGGTAGCGCTCAATGGTGTCCAGGTCGCGAATGCCGCCGCCGAGTTGCACATCGATTTCGCTGCCGACCTCAAGCAGGATCTTGCGTATCGCCGCTTCATTCTTGGGTTTCCCGGCAAATGCACCGTTCAAATCCACCAGGTGAAGTCGCCGCGCTCCCTTGTCCACCCAGCTGCGGGCCATGGCCGCCGGGTCTTCGCCAAAGGTGGTGGACTGGTCCATATCGCCCTGTTTGAGACGCACACACAGGCCGTCCTTCAGGTCAATCGCAGGGATGAGTAGCATGTTTCGTGAAAGATGAAAAAAGAGTCAAGGCTGCCAATGCAGAAAGTTACGGTACAGGGCCAGCCCTTGCTCAGCACTTTTTTCAGGGTGGAACTGGGTAGCAAAAATATTATCCCGCGCCAGCGCCGCTGTGAAGCGCCCACCGTAGTCAGCTTCGCCGACAGTGTGGCGCGCATCAGACGGCTTGGCGTAGAAACTGTGCACAAAGTAGAAATAGGCGCCGTCGGCAATACCCTGCCAAAGCGGGTGCGCCATGGAGGGGGCCTGTGCGCTGCCTTGAAAAACCTGGTTCCAGCCCATTTGCGGGACTTTAAAACAGCTGCCATCGAGCTGCAAGCGGCCTGCCAGGTCAAATTTCAAGACTTCGCCGGCAAACAGCCCCAGCGCAGGGGTACCCACTCCGACCTGCCCTTCTTCACTGTGCTCGAGCAGCATCTGCATGCCCACGCAAACGCCAAACAAAGGCTTGTTGGCCGCTGCATGCAGCACGGCCTGGCGCATGCCGGACGCATCGAGCTCGTGCATACAGTCGCGCATGGCACCCTGACCGGGCAGCACCACGCGGTCGGCATCCAGCACATCTTGCACCCTGCCAGTCACGATGACCTCAAAGCCAGTGCCCTCGGCCACATGCACCAGCGCCTGCGACACCGAGCGCAAATTGCCCATGCCGTAATCGACGACGGCCACTTTTTTCATCACAGTCATGAAGGCATCAGATGCTGCATTGAAAGCAGTTCAAGGCTCAGAGCGAACCCTTGGTCGAGGGGATCACTCCGGCCATGCGCGGGTCCAGCTCGAGCGCCATGCGCAGGGCGCGGGCAAAGGCCTTGAACACTGTCTCGGCCTGATGATGGGCGTTTTCGCCACGCAGGTTGTCGATGTGCAGGGTGACAAAAGCGTGATTGGCAAAGCCCTGAAAAAACTCATAGGCCAGTTGCGAGTCAAAGCTGCCGATCATGCCGCTCTTAAAAGGCACGTTCATCACCAGGCCGGGGCGCCCGGAAAAATCGATCACCACGCGACTGAGCGCTTCGTCCAGCGGCACGTAGGCGTGACCATAACGGCGCAAGCCTTTTTTATCGCCGACCGCCAGCGCTACGGCCTGACCCAGGGTGATGCCAACGTCTTCCACCGTGTGATGACCGTCAATATGCAAGTCGCCTGCGGCCTGGATGTCCAGGTCGATCAGCCCATGGCGGGCGATCTGGTCGAGCATGTGGTCAAAAAAGCCGATGCCGGTGGCCAAGCGCGAAACACCGGTGCCGTCCAGATTGACCCGGGCGGTGATTTGGGTTTCCGCCGTGTTGCGCGTGACTTCAGCGGTGCGCGCCGGCTGGGATGGGGTGGTGGTCATAGGGCTTTTTCAAGGGTTACCAGCAGCTGCGTGTTCTCGGCTTCAGTGCCGACGGTTAGGCGCAGGCAGTTGGCCAGCAATGTGTGCATTTTAGAAACGTTTTTGACGAGTACGCCGCCCGCCTTCAGGCGCTCGAAAACCCGGCTGGCGGCGTCGGCATCACCTTCATCAGCGGTCACCCGCACCAGAATCATGTTGGCGTCGCTGTCCCAAGCCTTGAGCCCGGGCATGGCGCGCAGCGCAGCCAGCAGACGCTGGCGCTGAGCCATCAGGTCGGCGGCCTGGCCGGCGAATGCCGCCTGGTGCTCCAGCGCAAACAATGCGGCCTCGCAGTTAAGGACGCTGGTGTTGTAGGGGGGACGCACCTTGTCGATCTCGGCGATCAGTGCCTGGGGGCCCATCATGTAGCCCAGACGCACACCTGCCAGGCCGAACTTGCTGAGCGTGCGCATCAAGAGCACGTGGCTGTGGCGCGCGATACGGTCTATGTAACTCTTACTGGAAAACGGCTGGTAGGCCTCGTCCATCACGACCAGGCCGCCTTGCCCGCCAACGGCCAGGACGATACACTCGATCACCGCGTCGTCCCACAAAGTAGCGGTCGGGTTGTTCGGGTAGGCCAGGTAAACGATGGACGGCTTGTGCGTGGCGATGGCCGCCAGCATGGCCGCTTCGTCCAACTCAAAATCAGCTGTCAAGGGCACGCCGACAAAAGCCAGGCCTTGCAACTGCGCGCTCATGGCGTACATAACGAAGCCGGGCACGGGTGCCAGCACCTTGGCGCCGGGCACATCGCAAGCCAGCGCCAGCAAAGAGATCAGCTCGTCCGAGCCGTTGCCCAACATGATGTCAAAGCCCTCGGGCATCTGCGCATAAGCGGCCAACGCCCTGCGCAAGTCATTGACGCGCCCGTCCGGGTAGCGGTTGATCGCCAGCGCGCCCAGTCGCCGGCCAAGCTCAGTCTGCAACTCAGCCGGCAGCCGGTGCGGGTTCTCCATGGCATCTAACTTGACCATGCCGGCCGAGTCCTGGACGGCATAGGCGTGCATGGATTGCACGTCCTGGCGGATGCGTTGTTGAAGTTCAGGCGACAGCCCTGCGGGTTTGGAGGTCATGGTTTTTCCCGCATAGGCGGCACGCTGCGCAGACGGAACTCGGCGGCGCGCGCATGCGCTTGCAGGCCTTCGCCGTAAGCCAGCTCGGCCGCCACCGGGCCCAGCACTTGGGCGCCAGCTTCGCTGACTTCGATCAGGCTGGAGCGCTTTTGAAAGTCGTAAACGCCCAGCGGGCTGGAAAAGCGCGCGGTGCCGCTGGTGGGCAGCACGTGGTTGGGGCCGGCGCAGTAGTCGCCCAGGCTTTCACTGGTGTAGGCGCCCAGAAAAATAGCGCCGGCGTGTTTGAGCAGCGGCTCCCAGCGCCCGGGCTCTTGGCTGGAGACTTCCAGATGCTCAGGTGCGATGCGGTTGCTCAGGGCGCAGGCTTCTTCCATGCTGCGCGTGTGGATCAGCGCGCCGCGGTCAGTCAGCGACTTGGCGATGATGGCCGCGCGCGGCATGGCGGGCAGCAGGCGGTCGATGGCGGCTTGCACGGCGTCAATGTAGGCAGCGTCGGGGCTGAGCAAAATGCTTTGCGCCAGCTCATCGTGTTCGGCCTGGCTGAACAAATCCATCGCCACCCAGTCGGCCGGTGTGCTGCCGTCGGCCAGCACCAGAATCTCGGAGGGACCGGCGATCATGTCGATGCCCACGGTGCCGAACACGCGGCGCTTGGCAGCAGCCACGTAGGCATTGCCGGGACCGGTGATTTTGTCCACCGCAGGCACTGTAGCCGTGCCGTAGGCCAGCGCAGCCACCGCCTGCGCGCCGCCGATGGTGAAGGCGCGGCTGACGCCGGCCACGTAGGCGGCGGCCAGCACCAGCGGGTTTTTCTCGCCGCGCGGCGTTGGCACCACCATGATGATCTCGCCCACGCCGGCCACCTGCGCGGGAATCGCGTTCATCAGCACCGAAGACGGGTAAGCCGCCTTGCCGCCGGGCACGTAAATGCCCACGCGGTCCAGCGGCGTGACTTTTTGGCCCAGCAAAGTACCGTCTTCGTCAAGGTAGCTCCAGCTCTCGCCCGAGGCTTTTTTCTGTGCTTCGTGGTAGCTGCGCACTCGGGCCGCTGCCGCTTGCAAGGCCGTGCGCTGGGCCGCAGGAAGGCCCTCAAAGGCCGCTTTGAGTTCGGCCTGCGTCAGCTCCAGCGCCTGCACACTGGCGGCCGTCAGGCCGTCAAAGCGCTGCGTGTAGTCAAGCACAGCGGCATCGCCTCGCTGCTGCACGTCGGCCAGGATGGCAGCGACCCGCTCTTCAATGGCAGCGTCGGCGTCGGCCGACCAATGCAGCCGGGCCTTGAAGTCCGCTTCAAACGAAGCGTCCAAACTGGACAGGCGGGCGGGACGAGCTTGCAGAGTCATGGCGGGTCAGGCAGCCACGGCCTTGGCCATGGCGTCGATGATGCGGCGGATCGGTTCTTGTTTGAGCTTGAGCGCGGCCTGGTTGACCACCAGGCGCGAGCTGATGTCCATGATGCGTTCGACTTCGACCAGGTGGTTGGCCTTGAGCGTGTTACCCGTTGAGACCAGATCGACGATGGCGTCGGCCAGGCCCGTCAGCGGGGCAAGCTCCATGCTGCCATACAACTTGATGAGGTCCACGTGCACGCCCTTGGCAGCAAAAAAATCACGCGCAATCGCCACGTACTTGGTGGCCACTTTGAGCCGGCTGCCCTGGCGCACGGCGGCGGCATAGTCAAAGCCATCTCGCACGGCCACGCTGATGCGGCACTTGGCAATTTGTAAATCCAGCGGCTGGTACAGACCCTGGCTGCCGGACTCGAGCAGGGTGTCTTTGCCGACCACGCCCATGTCAGCGCCGCCGTACCGCACGTAGGTCGGCACATCGGTGGCGCGCACCAGCACCACGCGAACGTCGGGCTGGTTGGTGCGCAGAATCAGCTTGCGTGACTTTTCAGGGTCGTCGAGCACCTCGATGCCGGCCGCCTTGAGCAGCGACAGGATGTCGTCAAAAATCCGCCCTTTCGAGAGTGCCAGTGTGATCATGCTTGGACCCGTTCAATGTCAGCGCCAATGCCGCGCAGTTTGCTTTCCATCTGATCGTAGCCGCGGTCCAGGTGGTAGATGCGCTCCACCACGGTCTCGCCCTCGGCCACCAGGCCGGCAATCACCAGGCTGGCAGAAGCCCGTAAGTCGGTGGCCATGACGGTGGCGCCGGAGAGCTTTTCGACGCCCTCCATCAACGCGACCTTGCCGTCGATCTGGATCTTGGCACCCAGACGCACCATCTCGTTGACGTGCATGAAGCGATTTTCAAAAATGGTTTCCGTCACCTTGCTGGTGCCGTGCGACACCGCATTGAGCGCCATGAACTGCGCCTGCATGTCGGTCGGAAAGCCGGGGTATTCAGTGGTGCGAAAGGACTGCGCCTTCAGCCGGCCCTTGGAGGTAATGCGGATGAAGCCCTCGCCCGCCGTGACCGTGGCGCCGGCTTCGCGGAGTTTTTCGATGACCACTTCCAGATGGTCGGCGCGGCCGTGGCGCAGCACAACGTCACCGCCGGCAGCGGCGACGGCGCATAAGAAAGTGCCGGTCTCGATGCGGTCAGCCACCACCTGGTGCGTCGCGCCATGCAGGCGCTCGACGCCCTGAATGCGGATACGCCGCGTGCCCTGGCCTTCAATGCGGGCGCCCATCGCGATGAGCATTTCAGCCAGATCGCCGATCTCGGGCTCCTGCGCTGCGTTTTCCAACACGGTTTCGCCCTCGGCCAGCGCTGCCGCCATCATGAAGTTTTCAGTGCCCGTCACGGTCACCATGTCGGTGGTGAGGTGGCAGCCTTGCAAGCGCTTCAGGCCCGGCGCCAGGCGCGCCACCATGTAGCCGTGCTCCACGGTAATCTCAGCGCCCATGGCCTGCAAGCCCTTGATGTGCTGGTCCACCGGCCGCGAGCCAATGGCGCAACCGCCCGGCAGCGAGACCGTGGCGCGGCCAAAGCGCGCCAGCAGCGGGCCCAGTGCCAACACCGAAGCACGCATGGTTTTCACCAGCTCGTAGGGGGCCTCGGGCTTGTTCAGGGCACCGGCGTCGATACGCACAGTGCCGGAGTCGCTCTGGCCGGCTTCGCCCTGCACGGCGCTCACGCCCATGTTGCGAATCAGCTTGAGCATGGTCGAGACGTCTTGCAGCCGCGGCACATTGGTCAGCGTGACGGGCTCGTCGCTGAGCAGCGCAGCGCACAGCTCCGGCAAAGCGGCGTTTTTGGCACCCGAAATATCAACGGTGCCGGCGAGCGACTGACCGCCCTTGATGCGTAACTTGTCCATGGTTTGGGTTATTCGGTCTTGGCTGCTTGGCTGGCCCATTCAGCGGGCGTGAAGGTTTTCATCGACAGGGCGTGCACTTCATTGGTCTGCAAGCGCCCGCCCAGCGTGGCATAGACCCGCTGGTGGCGCTGTATCAGCCGCTGGCCTTCGAAAGCGCTGGACACGATGGTGGCGTACCAATGCTGGCCGTCGCCCGAGAGTTCGATGTGCTGGCAGTCAATGCCGGCGCTGATGATGGCCTGGAGTTCGTCGCTGGTCATGGGTAAATATTAAAAATGAAGGGGCCAGCTCAGTGGCGGATCTTGTAGCCGATTTTCAGCAGGTGCACGGCCACGCCGCTGGTAAAGACCAACGCCGAACCAACGATGCCCAGACTGAGCCAGGGCGAGACGTCACTCACGCCAAAAAAACCGTAACGAAAACCGTCGATCATGTAGAAAAACGGGTTCAGGTGGCTCACCGTTTGCCAAACCGGCGGCAGCGAGTGAATTGAATAGAACACGCCGCTCAAAAACGTCATGGGCATGATGATGAAGTTCTGGAACACCGCCATCTGGTCGAACTTTTCAGCCCATAGGCCGGCGATCAAACCCAGCGCCCCCAGCAGCGCTGCGCCCAGCACGGCAAACACCACAATCCACAGCGGCGCCACAAAACCGGGCTGGCCAAAAAACACCGTCACCACAAACACGCCGGCACCCACCGCCAGACCGCGCACGATGGAAGAGCCGACATAGGCCGCGAACCAGTGCCAGTGCGACAGCGGCGTGAGCAGCAGGAACACCAGGTTGCCCATGATCTTGCTTTGAATCAGCGACGAGGAGCTGTTGGCAAATGCGTTTTGCAGCACGCTCATCATCACCAGGCCGGGCACCAGAAAGGCGGTGTAGCTGACGCTGCCATAAACCTTGACCTGGTCTTGCAACACATGGCCAAAAATCAGCATGTACAGCACCGCCGTCAGGATGGGCGCGCCCACCGTCTGAAAGCCGACTTTCCAGAAGCGCAAGACCTCTTTGTACAAAAGCGCTTGCCAGCCTGTCATCTCGAAACCGCCCTTCATGCTGACACCTCGGCGGGCACCACAGCGCCGGCCACCTTGCCGGACATCACTTCCAGAAACACGTCCTCCAGGTCCGCTTTGCGGATCTCGAAGTCTTCAGCCACCAGGCCAGCCTGGCGCACAGCGGCCAGGTAGTTTTCAATCTCGAGCGCGTTGTGCGCCGGAAACTGCACGATGCGCCCGGTCACGCGCGCCTGGTTGGCCAGCGCGGCGGGCAGTTCACGGTCAATCTTGAAACGCAGCACGTTAGACGATGCGCTTTGGAGCAAGTCCGAGGTGGATGCCAACGCCACCATGCGTCCCTGCTTGAGCATGGCGATGCGGCTGCACAGGGCTTCAGCCTCTTCGAGGTAATGCGTGGTGAGCAGCACGGTGCTGCCCTGCCGGTTGAGCTTGGCGATAAATTGCCAAAGCGTCTGCCGCAGTTCCACATCAACGCCGGCGGTGGGTTCGTCCAGCACGATCACCGGCGGCTTGTGCACCAGGGCCTGAGCCACCAGCACACGCCGCTTCATGCCGCCCGAGAGCTGGCGCATATTGGCCTGCGCCTTGTCGGCCAGACCCAGGCTCGCCAGCAGCTCGTCGATCCAGTCGTCATTGCGTTTGATGCCGAAGTAACCGGACTGGATGCGCAAGGCCTCGCGCACGGTAAAAAATGGGTCGAACACCAGCTCTTGCGGCACCACACCGAGCTGACGCCGGGTCAATGCATAGTCGGCGACCACGTCGCTGCCGTGCACCAAAACCCGTCCACTGGTAGCGCGCGAAAGACCGGCCAGGACACTGATCAAGCTGGTTTTGCCCGCGCCGTTAGGCCCTAGCAGGCCGAAAAATTCGCCCTGCTCGATATCGAAGCTGACATGGTCCAGCGCTTTCACAGCCGAGCCAGCTGCACCCCGCGAAGACTGATATGTTTTAGAGACGGATTGAAATGAGATAGCGGGCATGAACCGGCTATTTTAGGGGCTAGGCGCCTATACCCCTGCTTGGCCACTCAAGGGGCGTCCGGAATGAGCTCAGCAACGCCGTAAAGGCCGGCCAATTGACGCAAACGGGGTGGCAGGCCACGCACATAAAAAGCGCGGCCAAGCGCCTGGGCCTGGCGCCTGCAGGCCAGCAGGACAGCCAGGGCGGAGGAGTCAAAACGGTTCAAACTGCCCGCATCAGCGACCACGGGTTCGCGGTTAGCGGTTTGGGCCAGTAAAGCCATCTCAAAGGTTTTGGCCAAGGCCTTGGCCTGGTCATGGGTCATCGCTGCGGGTAGTTTCAACACGGCGGCAGGCTTTAGTTTTTCTTGGGTCCGGCGCTGGTCATGGCGCCGTTTTTATTGCGCAGCGCCAGCGTGGCGATCAGCCCATCGATGCCACGGGCAGAAATTTCTTGCGCGAACTGCGTGCGGTAAGTCTCGACCAGCCAAACGCCAAGCACGTTGAGATCGTATATTTTCCAGCCACCCGCCGTTTTTTCCATCCGGTAGTCCAGCTGGATGGGCTCGCCACGACCCAGAATTTCAGTGCGGACGATCACTTCGGTGTCCCCTGCTTGCGCACGCAAGGGCTTGACGTTGATGGTCTGGTCTTGGACTTGGCTCAAGGCGCCCGCGTAAGTGCGCACCAAGAGATTCTTGAACTCTTCCTGCAGTCTTTTTTGCTGTTCAGGCGTGGCCTGGCGCCAGCTGCGGCCAACAGCGGAAGCAGTCATGCGTAAAAAATTGACCTTGGGCATGATCATGGTGTCAACAAAGTTGATGATCTTGCGTACATCGCCGCTTTGCACATCTTTGTCGGCCTTGATGGTGCTGAGCACATCCATGGACATGCGGCGGATCATTTCGTCGGGCGCTTCTTCTGCAGCGCGTGCCAAGGGCAACGTCAAATTCAATGACAAGCCAAAGGCAGTGGCCACAAGCCGGGTCCAGTTTCGGCGGTTTAACAGCATGTCCATCTTTCAGTCGGTCGGTACGGCTAAATTCAAGGTCGCGGCGGCGGCGAAGCACCGGGCGCAGTTTTATTCTCTGGTTCAGGCAGATCGTAGCGCTCTTCCTGGGGGCTGTTTGGCTCGCCAATATATCCCCTGATCAATGAACGACGGCGCTGCAGGTAAGCATCACGCGTGAAGCTGTATTTGTCCAGTGCGGCACTGTCAATCATGCGACTGGCGCTCAGCAAACCGGCGCGCAAGTCCACCACACGCAAGGCACTCAAGCTGTTACGCACGACCGAATCGTCCACCCCGCCAATTAAATTACCACGCCAATCCACAGGCAAAGCTGCGGTGTCGCGCACTGTCGATGGCCCCAGCAGCGGCAGCACCAGATAAGGTCCGGTCGGCACACCCCAGCGCCCCAGGGTCTGGCCAAAGTCTTCACTGTGCTTTTCCAACTTCAATTCTGTGGCTACATCAAGCACACCTGCCAAACCGATGGTGGTGTTCACGCCAACCCTGGCCAGTGTTTCAACCGACTCCTTGGGCTTGAGTTGAAGCACATTGTTGACCAGCGACCAGATGTCCGAAAGATTACCAAAAAAGTTAGTCACCCCTGTGCGCAGAAAAGACGGCGTGACGTCCTGATAAGCAATGGCCACAGGCTTGACGACAGCCTCGTCAAGGCCTTCATTGAAACTATGGACTTGCCGGTTAAATGGCTCCCAAGGATCGCGGGGGTTGGCATTGGGCGCACTCGCGCAGCCTTGCAAGACAAGCAAGACCAGCCCGGCCAGACTGCCTCGAAACCAAGCGCTGGCAGCGGCTTTGTGGCAAAGCGTCATTTGGCAGCTCCGCCAGCCGGCGGCGCGCTGGAAGCGCCCGGGTCAGCAGCCTTGCTGAAAAGGAACTGGCTGATCAAAGTCTCCAACACCAAAGCCGACTGTGTCTGGGTGATCGTATCGCCGGCGGCAAGGGTTTTGTCCAAGGACCCGGGCTCAATGCCGATGTACTGTTCCCCCAGCAAACCACTGGTGAGAATTTTCAGCGAACTGTCTTTGGGGAAAATGTAACGCCCCTCCATGGCCAGGTTCACGCGCGCCTGGTAGCTCTTGTCGTCAAAGTTGATGCTCTCGACGCGTCCGACCACCACGCCAGCACTTTTCACAGCTGCGCGGGGCTTGAGGCCGCCGATATTGTCAAATTTAGCGGACACCGGGTAGGACGTGTCCACCAGTTGCAGGCTCAGCAAATTTGCCGATTTCAGTGCCAGAAACAGCAAAGCAAGCGCGCCGGTCAACACAAAAAGGCCGACCCAAACATCGTTTCTAGAACGTGGCATTCTTGACTTTCATAAACATAAAGGGAATTGACCCGGCAGCCTTGACTTCAGTCAAGCAAAAAAAAGCTGCCGACCCTTCTCGAAAAACCCGCGTTAATTCTCGCATGTAGCGCGCCAGCCGCAAAGGGCGGCTGGCGCGAAAGTCGTAAAACCCGTCAAATACTGAACATCCAGGCGGTGAGCAAAAAGTCGAGCCCGAGCACGGCGAGTGAAGCCACCACCACCGTTCGGGTGGTGGCACGCGACACACCTTCGGGCGTAGGCTGGGCCTCAAAGCCCTGGTAAAGCGCCACAAACGTGACAGTCACACCAAACACCATACTTTTAATGACCCCGTTGCCGACATCCCGCCACACATCGACGCCGCCCTGCATCTGACTCCAAAAAGAACCGGCGTCAATACCGATCATCAGCACGCCGACCATCCAACCGCCTGCAATGCCCACAGCACTGAACACCGCCGCCAAGAGCGGCATGGCGATCACGCCACCCCACAGCCGTGGCGCCAGAATTCGGCGGATCGGGTCGACCGCCATCATCTCCATGGCAGAAAGTTGCTCGCCGGCCTTCATGAGGCCGATCTCCGCGGTCAGCGCGGTACCGGCGCGCCCGGCAAACAGCAAAGCGGTGATAACCGGCCCGAGCTCGCGCACCAGACTCAGCGCCACCAGAAGACCCAGCGCCTCTGAAGAGCCGTAGCGCTGCAAGGTGTAGTAGCCCTGCAAGCCCAGTACAAAACCGACAAACAGGCCCGACACGGCAATGATGGCCAGCGAATAATTACCCAGGAAAAAAATCTGATCCCGCACCAGCCCAAACCGCAGCAGGGTGGATGGCGTCAGTGCAAACAGTTTGACAAACAGGCGCGCAGCAAACCCCAGCTCGGCCAATTTGCTGCGCACACTCTGGCCCAGGTCCGCCAGCCCTGAAACAAGGTCGCCGGGCTTCATGTTGGGCCGCCTTTTTGAGTGGGCGGCTTGCTCTGCGCTAACGGGTCAGGCAATCCAAAATCGGCAGCGGCGGACGGTCCGGGGTAATGAAACTCCACAGGCCCTTCACGATGGGCATGAACGAACTGATGCACCAGCGGGTCGGTGGAGTTCATGACCTCGTGCGGCGTGCCTTGTGCGGCAATCCCGCCGTTGGCCAGAATGATGACTTGGTCAGCAATGCGAAAAGTTTCTTCGAGGTCATGCGAGACCACGATGCTGGTGATGCCCAGCGTGTCGTTGAGCTGGCGGATCAGCTGCGCTGCCGTGCCCAGTGAGATCGGGTCCAGCCCGGCAAAGGGCTCGTCATACATGATCAACTCAGGGTCGAGCACGATGGCGCGGGCCAGCGCCACGCGCCTGGCCATGCCGCCGGAAATCTCTGAGGGCATGAGCTCGCGCGCTCCGCGAAGTCCCACGGCGTCCAGCTTCATCAGCACAATGTCGCGTATCAACACTGGGCTCAGGTCGGTGTGCTCCCGCAGAGGAAAGGCGACGTTGTCAAACACACTGAGGTCGGTGAACAAGGCGCCGAACTGAAACAGCATGCCCATGCGCCGGCGCGCTTCGTACAGCGCCGTCTGCGCCATGCCGCCGACATCCTGGCCATCAAACAAAACTTTGCCGCTGCTGGCTTTTTGCTGACCGCCTATCAGGCGCAGCACCGTGGTCTTGCCCCCACCGGAGGCGCCCATCAGGGCCGTGACCTTGCCACGCGGCACGCTCAGGCTGAGGTCTTTGAGAATGACCCGATCCCCCTTGGCGCCCGGGTAGGCGAAGGTCACTTGTTTGAACTCAACGAGTGAGGGCGTCAGATCAGCCATTCAAAGTGAAAGCCGGCGTGTAGCCGGCTTGGGTCGGGGTTAAGCCTTAATGATAAGGCATTAATGTCAAACGGGCTCCCGCAAGCGCGCCCCGCGCACTGCCGCTTAACGCGGCAGGTCGCTGGTTCCCATCAGGAACTCATCGACCGCGCGCGCGGCCTGACGGCCTTCGCGAATGGCCCACACCACCAGGCTCTGGCCGCGGCGGATGTCGCCGGCAGCAAACAGCTTGGGCACGTTGGTGACGTAGCCGCCCGTGAAGTCGGTGCTGGCTTTGGCGTTGCCGCGGTTGTCGGCACCCACACCGAAAGCTTACAGCACGGTGCTGACCGGCGCCACAAAGCCCATGGCCAGCAAGACCAGGTCGGCCTTGAGAAGTTGCTCGGAACCGGCAACTTCCTGCATCTTGCCGTCTTTCCACTCCACGCGAACGGTTTTCAGGCCTGTGACCTTGCCTTTGTCGCCGATGAACGCTTTGGTCGAGATGGCGAACTCGCGCTCGCAACCTTCTTCATGCGAAGAAGAGGTGCG
>JAIPDA010000011.1 GCA_021737905.1 Rhodoferax sp. | reverse complement strand
GGCCAATTCGGCAATTTCGCCGGGGTGGTTCATGCCAAGCTCGACCACACCCGCCTGGTGCGAGGCTCGCAAGCGCAGCAGCGTCAGCGGCACGCCGATATCGTTGTTGAAATTGCCTTCGGTGGCAAATGCCTGCTCGCCCCTGAACTTTTGCAGGATGGCCGCGATCATCTGCGTGACGGTGGTCTTGCCGTTGCTACCGGTGACTGCTACCAGCGGCAGCTTGAACTGCGCGCGCCAGCCGGCAGCCAGCTGGCCCAGCGCCGCTTTGCTGTTAGCCACCTGCAAGCCCGGCAAGCCCGCTTCGGCCAGGCCCTGCTCTGCCAAGGCGGCAACGGCGCCCTGGGTGCCGGCTTGCCTTAAAAAATCATGGGCATCAAATCGCTCGCCCTTGAGCGCAACAAACAAGTCGCCACTGCGCAGGCTGCGCGTGTCAGTGTGCACACGCGAAAATTGCAGTGAAGCCTCGCCCACCAGCTGCGCACCCGGCAGCATGGCTTGAGCCTGGGCCAGTGTCATCATGCGCCAGCCCCTGAGACTTGCGCGGTGTAGCTGGCCAGCGCCGCCTCAGCCAGCGCACGGTCGGAAAACGGTAACTTCTGGCCCCGGATTTCCTGGTAATTTTCATGTCCCTTGCCCGCAATCAACACCACATCCTGCGCACCGGCTTGTTGCAGTGCTGTGGCAATGGCGATGGCCCGGTCGGCTTGCACCTGCGCAGATGCCGATGCCGGCAAACCGGTCAGTATGTCGGCGATGATGGCTTTGGCGTCTTCGCTGCGCGGGTTGTCACTGGTGATCAACAGATGGTCGGCGCCAGCAGCCGCGGCAGCCGCCATCAGCGGGCGCTTGCTGGCGTCGCGGTCACCGCCGCAACCGAACACGCAACAGAGCCGGCCGCCCCGCTGATGCGCCAGCGGCCGCAGCGCTTGCAGCACTTTGGCCAAGGCGTCCGGCGTGTGGGCGTAATCAATCACCACCAGCGGCCGGCCTTCGATAGCGAGTGTTTCCATGCGTCCGGGTACCGGGCTCAAGCCGGAGCAACTGTCTGCAATCTTTTGCAGCGGCAGACCCAGGCTGCGCAAGGCTGCGATCACGCCCAGCAAATTGGCCACGTTGTAGCTACCGACCACCGGCGCTTGGATCTGACAGACTGTCTGGCCTTCGTGCACTTCAAAGCGCATGGTGTTCAGGCCATAGCGGATTGCATCTGCCCTCAAGCGCGCAGGACCGGTGGCCGACACCGTCCACAGATCCAGGTCGCGCGATTTCAATGCCTCAGCCAGGCCCAGGCCGTGAGCGTCATCGATGTGGATCACCGCTGCCTTCAGTCCGGGCCAGTCAAAGAGTTTGACTTTGGCCGCCCAGTAGGCCTGCATTGAGCCGTGGTAGTCCAAATGGTCTTGGGTGAAATTGGTGAAGATGGCGGTGTGCACCTTTGTCGCATCAAGGCGCTGCTCAGCCAGGCCGATGGAAGAGGCTTCTATAGCGCACGCTTCATAAGCTTCATCCACCAGGCGGCGTAAAGCCTGCTGAAAAATCACGGGGTCCGGCGTCGTCAGTCCGTTGAAAATCAAAGCGCCCGGCTCGCCAATACCCAGGGTGCCCACCACAGCACAGCGCTGGCCCAAGTGGCTCAGGGCCTGCGCCAGCCACCAGGCGGTCGAGGTCTTGCCGTTGGTGCCAGTGACTGCCAGCACCGTCAAGTGCTCGCTGGGCTGTTCAAAGTAGGCGGCAGCGATGGGAGCGGCATCCCGCTTGAGGCCGGCGTAAGTGGCCACACGCGCATCACGCCAGTCGTAGGCCTGCGCACCGTCGGCCTCTACCAGACAGGCCGCGGCGCCTTCGGCCAGCACATCGGCCACGTAACGCCGCGCATCGGTGACCGCGCCCGGCCAGGCCATAAAACCGTCGCCGCGGCGCACATGGCGGCTGTCAGAGCGCAGCGTGCCGGTGATGCGCTGCTGCAGCCAGCTGGCAGCCGCTTGCGGTGTGGCCAAGGCCTGCATGGATGATGACGCGTTCACAGCGACTCCTCCACCGGGTTGGCCACGATTTGCGGCTTGACCGTCACATCGGGTTGCACATTCATCAGGCGCAGCGTTTGCTGTACCACTTCACTGAAAACAGGGGCTGCCACCACACCACCGAAATACTGCCCATTGCTGGGCTCGTCAATCATCACCGCCACAATGATGCGCGGCGTGTCGATGGGCGCCATGCCGGCGAACCAGGCGCGGTATTTGTCACTGGCGTAGCCCTTGCCGACTTGCTTGTGCGCGGTGCCTGACTTGCCGCCCACCGAATAACCCACAGTCTGCGCCAGCTGTCCGGTACCGCCGGGGGATGCCGCCATTTGCAGCATGCGCCGCACCGCTTGTGCGTTTTCAGGGGAGAAGACCTTCACGCCCACAGCCGGCTCGGTGCTCTTGAGCATGGTCAGCGGAATGATGCGCCCGTCATGCGCAAAGGCCGTGTACGAATGCGCCATCTGAAATAATGATGCCGACAAGCCGTAGCCATAGGACATGGTGGCCTGGTCGACAGGGCGCCAGGTTTTCCAGGGCCGTACCCGGCCGGTGACAGCGCCGCGAAACTGAATCTGCGGTTTTTGTCCGTAACCCAATGCGGTGAAGGTGTCCCACATTTCATGCGGACTCATTTTTTGCGCGATCTTGAGTGCACCGACGTTGCTGGATTTTTGAATCACACCCTCGACCGTCAGCGTGCCGTAGTTGTGCGTGTCGGTGATGTTGAAGCCGCCGATGGCATAACGGCCGGGTCCGGTGTCGATGAGCGTTTGCGGCGTCACACGGCCTGACTCCAGGGCCATGGCCACGGTGATCGGCTTCATGGTCGAGCCCGGCTCAAAGGTGTCTGTCACCGCGCGGTTACGCAACTGCTCACCCGTGAGGTTTTTGCGTTTGTCGGGCATGTAGCTGGGGTAATTGGCCAGCGCCAGCACTTCGCCGGTGACAGCGTCAAGCACCACCACACTGCCGCCCTTGGCTTTTTGTGCGGTCACGGTCTCGCGCAGTTTTTGGTAGGCAAAAAACTGTACCTTGCTGTCCAGCGAGAGTTGCAGGTCCTTGCCATCGACAGGCGGCACTTTGTCGCGGATGTCTTCGACCACGCGGCCTTTACCGTCTTTGATGACGCGCCTGGAGCCCGAGCGTCCGAGCAGGTGCTTCTCAAAAGTCAGCTCCATGCCATCGAGGCCGGTGTTTTCAATGTTGGTAAAGCCGATCACGTGCGCCGTGGCTTCGCCATCCGGGTACTGGCGCTTGAATCCGCTGTCCTGGTGAATGCCTTTGAGACCGAGCTCGGTGATGCGCTTGGCCACCGGCTCTTCGACCTGGCGCTTGAGCCAGACAAAGCTCTTGTCTTCATTGCCCAGCTTGCTGCTCAACTCTGTGAAAGGGATCTCCAGCAGCTGCGCCAGCTCTTTGAGCTGCGCCGGCGTGGCGTTGACATCTTCAGGAATCGCCCAGATGCTGGCCGCCGGAATGTTGGAGGCCAGAATCAAACCATTGCGGTCCATGATGCGGCCGCGGCTGGCCGGCAGCTCCAGCGTGCGGACAAAACGGACCTCGCCCTGACGCTGAAAAAATGCATTGCCGAAAATCTGCACATGCGCCGCCCGGGCCGCCAGCACGGCAAACCCCAGCGCAATGGCGGCCACGATGAACTTGCTGCGCCACACCGGCGTTTTGCTGGCCAGCAGGGGACTGGAGCTGTAACGTACGCTGCGGCTCATGGTTTAGCCGGTGCAGGGGCCGCTGCCGAATCACGCAAGGCCACATACTGGGTGATTGCCGGCGTGGCCGGTTGCATCTGCAATTTTTCTTTGGCCAGTTTGTCCACCCGCATGGGCGTGGCCTGCGCGCGTTTTTCGGCCAGTGCACTTTCGCTGTCCATCTCCAGCTTGCGCATTTGCAAAGCCGCTTTTTCGAGCTCCACAAACAACCGGCGCGACTCGTACTGGATGTGCACCAGGTAGAGCGCGCTCATCACCACCGCCACCAGCAGCAACACATTGACACGGATCATGACGCGCATGCTCCGGGTTGGATGGCCAAGTGGCGCGCGCCCGACTTCATGCAGGCACTCCGGTGCGCTCGGCCAGGCGCATGACGGCACTGCGCGAGCGCGGGTTTTCGGCAATTTCTGAATCGGACGGTTTGATGCGACCCAAGGCATTCAGGCGCATGGCTTTGGGTGCGGCAAAAGGGGCGCGGCGATCGAACACCTCGCGCGAATGCTCGGCGATAAATTGCTTGACGATGCGGTCTTCCAAAGAATGAAAACTTATGACCACCAGCCGACCTCCGGTTTGAAGTACCTTAAGTGAAGCACTCAGCGCCTGTTGCAATTCCTCAAGCTCGGCGTTGATGAAAATCCGAAAAGCTTGAAATGTGCGCGTTGCAGGGTCCTTACCCGGCTCGCGGGTTTTGACCGCGCCAGCCACGACCTCGGCCAGTTCAGCGGTGCTTCCAAGAGGGCCCCGCTCCTGCCGCCGACGATCAATCGCCTTTGCAATCTGCCCAGCAAACCGTTCTTCGCCATAGTCACGAATGACCTCCGTCATGCTCTCGATGGATGCGTCGGCCAGCCACTGGGCCACACTCTGGCCACGCGTGGTGTCCATGCGCATGTCCAGCGGGCCGTTGCCGCGAAATGAAAATCCGCGCGCCGCGTTGTCGATTTGCGGCGAGCTCACACCCAGGTCCATCAATATGCCTGCGGCGCTGCCTGCAGGCAGTTGAGCCATGTGACTGAAGCCCTCGTGGCGAATCGCAAATCGTGCGTCGGCAATGCTGGCAGCCTCGGCCATTGCATCGAGGTCTTTGTCGAACGCCGTCAGCCTGCCCTGCGCCGAGAGTTGCGACAGGATCAGCCGCGAGTGACCACCACGACCGAAAGTCGCGTCGATGTAATGCCCGTCGGGGTTGAGATGCAGCGCCTGGACTGCTTCGTTCAACAAGACGGTGCGGTGTGTCCATGCTTGTGGCACCGTCATCAATCAGAACGAAAAGTCCTTGAAGACGTCCGGCATGTCGCCCTTCATCTGCTCGGCTTCGTGGGCCGCATAGGTGGCGGCATCCCACAATTCAAAATAACTGCCCATGCCGAGCAGCACCGTGTCCTTGCTGATGCCGGCAGCCGCACGCAACTCCGGCGAGACCAGCACGCGGCCGGTGGCGTCGAGCTCGACGTCCATGGCGTTGCCCAGGAAAATCCGTTTCCACCACTGCGCCTGCATGGGCAGCGAGGCTATGCGCTCGCGGAATTTTTCCCACTCGTTGCGGGGGAAAATCATCAAGCAACCATGTGGGTGTTTGGTGATGGTGATCTGACTGGCCGCGGTGGCGCTGAGCACATCGCGATGCCGCGTCGGCACCGACAAGCGACCCTTGGCATCGAGAACAATGGAAGAAGCACCTTGAAACACGGATTCAGACCTTTGAAAACACTTTTAACCACAAAAATGCACTTTTCCCCACTTTAGCAGGAATATCTGCCAATGCAAATGCCTTTGGGTAGTTTTTTTCAATGAAATCAATGACTTAGAGCGATCTTCCAGACAATTTATAAAATAAAGTTGTTCAAAATTAAGCACTTAGCGCAGGCTGTGAAAGTGCTTTCTCAGGGTGTACGCGCCAAGCCTGCTGAGCCGGACCCAATGCCCCGACAAGCGCGCTCAGTCAAAGGCGTGCAAACACAGCGCCATGTCGCGAGTAAACGCTGGCCGGGCAAGCAAGGGTTGGGGAGACGAAAAAGCCGCGAAAAAAGGACGCAGTCAAGGCAAGACCGGCTCTCAGCGGCAAAAAGACACGTTCAATGGGGATGGTCCAAATCCCACAGGAAGCGCCATGCGCCCGTTTAGCGCACGGGCGCAAGGCTCAAAGCTCAGTCACCGAACATTTTTTGTTTGAGCTCGCGGCGCTGCTGCGCCTCCAGGGACAAGCTGGCGGTGGGCCGGGCGATCAAGCGGCCGACACCGATGGCCTCGCCGGTTTCGTCGCAGTAACCGTAGTCACCGGCGTCAATGCGGCTTATCGATTGTTCGATTTTCTTGAGCAGCTTGCGCTCGCGGTCACGCGTGCGCAACTCCAGGGCATGCTCCTCCTCGATGGTGGCACGGTCAGCAGGATCCGGAACAACCACCGTGTCTTCACGCAGGTGCTCAGTGGTCTCGCCGGCGCTGGCATGAATTTCCTGCTTGAGCAGAGACAGCTTGTGGCGAAAGAAAGCCAGCTGCTTGTCGTTCATGTACTCGGAATCCGGCATGGCTTTCACTTCTTCATCGCTGAGGGCCGTAGCGTCTTTGTTTTTCCAGTTGTTGGCCAGTTTCGGATCCTTTTTTGCAGCCACATGCGGTGGCGGCGAGATCACGCGCTCTGTGATGGTCGAGTAGCTGGCTTTCGCTGCATCTGGCGCATGGGTAGGCACCATCGGAGCGGGCGGCGGCATGTGGGCCGTAGCGCGGGCTGAGCTGCGGCGACCGGGTTTGAGTGCAGGAGGTGGCGTGAGCATGTTGGCTTTGGCAGTGGGGGTGGGCGGCACAGGCGCAGGCGGCATGGTCTTGGCTTTCGCCGAAGCGGGTCCAGATTTGCCGACCGCAGACTTGACAGGCGACTTGGGAGCCGCCGCCGGCCGGGAGGGTTTAGAGGCTGCTTTGGCCGCAGCTTTGGGCGCAGCTTTAACAGAAGATATTTTCGCTTTGAGGGCAGGCTTGGCTTTGGCTGCCGGCTTGGTCTTCAAAGCTACTTTGGTTTTGACAACAGGCTTGGCCTTCACCACGGCCTTGGCTTTCACCACGGGTTTGGCTTTGGCGACTGGCTTTGCAGCGGGCTTGGCAAGGGCTTTGGTCACCGTTTTGAGCGGCGCTTTGACGGGTTTCTTCACAGCGACTTTTTTGACCACGGCCTTGGCCGGCGCAGGCTTGCGGGCGGTAACCTTGGCCTTGACGGCTTTGCTGGCTGGCTTGACGCTCGCCTTCGCGTTTGTCTTGTTTTTCTTGGCGGTGGCTTTCACTGCTTGTCTCCTCTGGGTACTGGCCTGTGGGGTCAACCTCGAAGGCCTCGCGCCCGGACAGGCAATGAGGCCGGCTTGTTGGATCGGCGGGCGATTCTAGCGGGTGGGCCTGACTGCAAGGCAGCGCAGGGGTCAAAGTTGCAAAAAAAGAACGGAAAACAAAGGCTTCAGGCTTCTACCGGACATGCCAAAGCACTTTCACGGCAAGTCAAAGAGCCTAACTCAAACCAGGCTTTGCTCCAGACCTTGGAGAAAAATATCTTTGGGCAGATCAATTCCGATGAAAACCATCTTGCTGGTGCGCAACTCGCCCGCCGCCCAGGCCGGGCCCAGATCGCTGCCCATCAACTGATGCACGCCCTGAAAGATCACTTTGCGCTCAGTGCCTTCCATGTTCAGCACGCCTTTGTAACGCAGCATGCGCGGACCGTAAATGTTGACGATGGCGCCCAGAAAGTCTTCCAGCTTGGAGGGGCTGAAAGCGCGGTCTGAGCGAAACACAAAACTTTTCACGTCATCGTCATGATGATGGTGATACCCGCCCTCGCCCTCTTGAGCATGTGAGGGATGGTCGCAATGCTCGCCGTGAACATGGCCGTGGTCATGGTCGTGACCGGCGTGATCGTGCGCATCATCTTTCAAAAAGTCCGGGTCAATGTCGAGCTTGGCGTTGAGGTTGAAGCCGCGCAAGTCAAACACATCACCCAGCGCCACCTCACCGAAATGCACGGCACGTTGTGGCGCGCGCGGATTCATGTGCTTGAGGCGGTGCATCAGCGCCTGCACCTCGTTTTCGGCCACCAGATCGGTCTTGCTGATGAAGATCTGGTCGGCAAAGCCGACCTGCCGGCGCGCTTCCTGCCGCTCATTGAGTTGGGTGGCAGCATGCTTGGCGTCCACCAGCGTGAGGATGGAGTCCAGCAGGTACTGCTCGGCGATTTCCTCGTCCATGAAAAAGGTCTGTGCCACCGGACCGGGGTCGGCCAGGCCGGTGGTCTCGATCACCACACGCTCAAAATCAAGCAGGCCCTGGCGCTTTTTAGAGGCCAGCAATTGCAGCGTTTCGCGCAGGTCTTCGCGGATCGAGCAGCAGATGCAACCATTGTTCATCTGAATGATGTTCTCGTTGGTGTCGTTCACCAGAATTTCGTTGTCAATGTTTTCTTCACCGAACTCGTTTTCAATCACGGCGATCTTCTGGCCGTGGGCTTCGGTGAGCACGCGCTTGAGCAAAGTGGTTTTACCGGAACCCAGAAAGCCGGTCAGGATGGTGACGGGAATCAAACTCATGGTGCGCCTTACAAGACAAAAGAAGAGCAAAAAACAAAAATAACAAGCGCAGAGTTTAGCGGTCGCAGTCTGCAGCAGGCCTAGGGCGCAGGGTCTACAGCTTGCGCACCAGCACCAGGCCTTTGAGGTACTCGCCCTCGGGGAAAGTCACCGTCATCGGATGGTCTGGCGCACCGCCCAGGCGCTCGGTGATGAAGGCGTCCACCCCGGCGTCTGTGCCTGCAGAAGCCACGATTTTGTGAAACAAGTCCGCGCTGATGCCGCCCGAGCAGGAGTAAGTAAAGAGCGTGCCGCCCGGCTCCAAAATAGTCAGCGCCAGGCGGTTGATGTCTTTGTAGGCGCGCGCTGCGCGTTCGGCGTGGGCCACCGTGGGCGCGAACTTGGGCGGGTCCAGCACGATGGCGTCAAAGGTGCGCCCTTCCAAGATGTACTGGCGCAGCATGGCGTTGACATCGGCGTCGAGCATGTCGCAGCGCGCTGCGTCAAAACCGTTGAGCGCCACATTGACGCGCGCTTTGTCCAGCGCCGGGCCGGACGAATCGATTGAGGTCACATGCGCCGCACCGCCGGCCAGCGCCGCCACCGTGAAACCACCGGTGTAGCAGTAGCAGTTGAGCACGCGCTGAAACTGCCGGCACCGCGCATGCTGGGCAAATTTCTGTCGGCTGTCGCGCTGGTCCAGGTAAAAGCCGGTCTTGTGGCCTTCGGCAATGTTCAGGCTGAGCTGCCAGTCATGCTCGCGGATGACGATTTCGGTGCCGGCGCTGCCGCCTTCGGGCGCGCCGCTGAGCCAGCCGGTGGCTTCGGGCAGGCCTTCGAGGCCGCGCACACTGGCGTCTGAGCGTTCGTACAAGCGGCTCAGGCCGGTTTGCGCCAGCAGCGCTTGGACGATGACACTTTTCCAACGCTCGACACCGCAGCTGGAAAACTGAGCCACCAGCGTGTCGGCGTAGCGGTCCACCACCAGGCCGGGCAGGCCGTCGGATTCGCCGTGCACCAGGCGCATGCCATTACTTTGAATGTCAAACAGCGTACGGGCCTTGAGCGCAGCGGCAATGCGCGCGCTGAAAAAAGCCGCGTCAATGCGCTGGGCTTCGTCAAAGCTCCAGACTCGGGCGCGTATCTTGGAGCTGGGACTGACGGCGGCCCAAGCCAGAAAACGCCCGTCATGGCTCTCAACCTTGACAGTTTCACCGGCGTCGCCGCTGCCCTTGGCGATGGCGCCGTCAAACACCCAAGGGTGGCGGCGCTGCAAAGAGCGCTCCTTGCCTTCTCGAAGCCGAATTGATTTCATGCACCCATTGTCGCGGCTCGCCGCCCAAGGGTGCAGCGCGTCAGGATGATGTGTCTGAACCGGGCTCAGGTTCAGGCTTGGGCTTGCGGCCGGCCACGCTGGCGCGCGGATGGGCTGCGTCATAAATTTTGGCCAGGTGCTGGAAATCAAGCCGGGTGTAGACCTGCGTGGTGCTGATATTGGCATGCCCCAGCAACTCCTGCACAGCGCGCAGATCACCGCTGGACTGCAACACATGGCTGGCAAAAGAGTGGCGCAACATGTGTGGATGCACCGGCGTCGAGAGACCCGCTTGCAGGCTGCGCAGTCTGAGTCTTTGACGGATGTGCTGGGGAGACAAGCGGCTGCCGCGTTCGCTCACAAAAAGCGCAGCCCCGGGCTCGGCCAGGGCACTCATCCACTGGCTGCGCACGGCCATCCAGGCTTGCACAGCCTGCAAGGCTTTGCTGCCCACCGGCACGCTGCGCCGCTTGCTGCCTTTGCCCAGCACATGCGCCTGCGCCGCTTGCAGGTCTATCCAACCGCGCGCCTGTGCGCTGGCCACAGCATCCAGCCCGACCAGCTCGCCGATGCGCAAGCCACAACCGTACAGCAACTCGGTCAGACATTCGTCACGCGCCTGCAAGCCCGGGTGGTGCAAGCTGTCTGCAGTTTTAAAGTCAGCCAGTTGCACGGCTTCGTCCACGCCCAGCGCTTTGGGCAAGGGCTTGGCCGCCTTGGGCGCACGCAGGCCCTGGACGGGGTTGCTGCTGACCAGACCCTCGCGCCCCAGCCAGACATAAAAGCCACGCCAGCCCGACAAAATCAAGGCAATGCCACGGGCACTGCGCCCGCCGGCGTGCATCTGTGAGACCCAGCGCCGCATATGGACCGGGCCGACCTCCAGCAGTGTCACCCCGGCCTGAGCCGCCAGGCTTTGGAGCTTGTCCAAGTCCAGCGTGTACAGCGTGACAGTGCGCTCTGCCAGGCGCTTTTCAAAGCGCACATGGCCGAGGTAACGCAGGACCAGCGGGTCCGGCATGGGTTGCGTCCTCAGGCCTTGCCGGCAGCCGGATGGTGCAGGCGCGACAGTGCCGCGCTGGCCAGCTCGCCGATGCTTTGCAAAAAGTCGGTGGCCATGTCGCTGGCAAAGCGCTGAGGCTCGCCGGAGGCCAAGACCAGCATGCCAAAAGGCGCTTGCCCAGGCTGCGTGCGCAGCGCAATCAGCGCAACAGAGCGGGCAGCGGCCGGTTCGTCCAACCAGCTGACAGCTTCCAGCCCCGCCGCAGGGCCGCAAAAAGGCATGGTCAAGGCTGCAGCGGCTGTGCGCGCCGCTTCACTGGCGCCCAAAGCAAAGTCATGGGTTGCAAAGGGGGCAGCTACATCCCAGACCTTGATGGCCACTTGCGGCACAGCAAACTGGTTTTGCAACTCGCGCGCAATGGTCGCCGGCAACTGCTCGGGTGCCGGTGTCATCAGCAGGCTGCGCATCCAGCTTTGCATCTTGTCGGCTATGTTGACGTTCTCCTGGCCGTGCCGCAGCATGTCCACCAGCCGCGACTCCAGGCCGCGAATTTTGTCGCGCAACATGCCCGCCTGGCGTTCCTGCAAGCTGACGGCGCGAGCACCATGCCCGCTGGAGAGTTGCACGGTGGCCAGCAACTCGGCATGACGCTCGAAAAAGTCCGGCGTGTTGGCTAGAAAATTAGCGATGTCATCTTCAGTGATGGGGTGTTGTATCGAGGGTGGATTCTGGTTCATGTCTGGCATTGTCCTTAAATTGAAGTGGGGCTGTCTGGCAGCCGGTCTTCAGGCATCCGGTAGCTCAATTTCGCCCTCAAACACCCGCGTCGCCGGCCCGCTGAGGGTCACCGGCGCGTCCAGTTTTCCGGCGCTTCCGGCCCAGTCGACAGTCAGCAGGCCGCCGCGCGTGTGCACATCGACCCGGCTGTCCAGCAAGCCCAGGCGGATGCCGGCCACCACGGCCGCGCAAGCGCCGGTGCCGCAGGCCAGGGTTTCGCCGGCGCCGCGTTCATACACACGCAGGCGGATTTCAGTGCGCGAGAGCAACTGCATGAAGCCGGCATTCACATGCCGGGCAAAGCGCGCATGGCTTTCGATTTGCGGGCCCCACTCAGCCACGGGCGCGCTGTCCACGTTGTCGACCAACTGCACCGCATGCGGGTTGCCCATGGACAGAACTGCCGTGTGCAAGACGGTCTGCTGGCCGTGCGCCGTCACTTCCAGGGGCCAGGTGGACCAACCCAGGGTGTGGCGCGCTTGCAAACCGCTTGCGTCAAAGGGCAGTGCGGACAGCCCAAAAACCGGTGCACCCATGTCCACGCTGACGCGGCCGTCTGCCGCCATGTGCAAGGCAAGCACGCGGTTCAAGGTTTGCACTCGCACTGTGTCGCGCTCGCTCAGATGCTGGTCGCGCACATAGCGCACAAAGCAACGCGCACCGTTGCCGCAATGCTCGACCTCTTGGCCGTCGGCGTTGTGAATGGCGTACGCAAAATCAATATCCTTGCTGCCGGCCGGTGCGGCCCGCACACTGAGTATCTGGTCCGCGCCCACACCGAAATGCCGGTTGGCCAGAAAACGGTATTGCACATCGGTCAGGCCCAGCAGCCCGCGGGTTTCGTCAAGCACCACGAAATCGTTGCCGGCGCCCTGCATTTTGGTGAAACGGATTCGCATGCGGGCATTATCCGCCGGCCTAGGGGGGCGGGTCTGAGGCATTACCATGTTCGCCTTGAACACCGACTCTCAGAAAGAACTGCATGCTGCGCATCCCCGAATGGACACCCGCCCTCAAGCCGCAACCGCAAGACCTGGTCGACGCCATCCTCAAGCGTCGCGGCGGCACCATGATCAACCTGGACAAGGCGCTGCTGTGGAGCGAGCCGCTGGCCCGCGCCTGGAACATCTACCTGGGCGCCGTGCGCTCCGGCCTGCCCACCAGTTGGAAGCTGCGCGAGCTCGGTATTTGCACCGTGGCCCTGCTGACCGGCGCCGTCTATGAATACAAACACCATGCGCCGGACTTTCTCAAAGCCGGCGGGCTGCAGGCCGAGCTTGATGCGCTCAATGCGGTGATTCACAACGCCCGCGTGACAACGACGCACCCGGCACTCGGCGAGGTCGAAGCACTGGTCATTCAGTACGCCGCGCAAATGACGCTGGACGTGAAAGTCAGCGACGCTGTTTTCAACGGACTGCGACTGCATTTTGACAACACCGAAATCGTCGAGCTGACCAGTGCGATTGCCACTTACAACATGGTGGCGCGCTTTCTGGTGGCGCTGGGTGTGACGCCCGAGGCCTGAGCCAGCGCCAGGCACAAAAAAAGGCGCGGACCCGCCGCGCCTTTGTGCCAGAAGACTTGAGGGTTTCAGTCGGGCTTGATGCCGTTGTCTTTGACCACCTTGGCCCAGATGTCGATCTGCTTGCCGATGAAAGCATCTGCTGCTGCAGGTGTGCCACCGACGATGTCAATGCCCTGGGCGTCCAGCTTCTTGGCGATCTCGGGGGTTTTCAGGGCCTTGTTGATTTCTTCATTCATGCGCTTGAGCACTTCAGGCGGTGTTTTGGCCGGCGCCAAAATAGCCCACCAGGCCGGCGCGTCAAAGCCGGCAAAACCGCTTTCAGCCACGGTTGGCACGTTGGGCAGATCTGGCACGCGCTTGCTGGTGGTGACAGCCAGCGGGCGCAGGCGGCCGCTGTCGATGTGCGGCTTGGTCACGAACACCGAGCCGATAGACAAAGGTACATGGCCGGCCACCGCATCAGCCATCAGCGGGCCGCCGCCTTTGTAGGGCACGTGCTGCCAATCGATATTGCCGCTCTTGCTGAGCAAGGCCATGGCCAGGTGGCCCAGGCTGCCCGAACCGATACTGCCGTAGTTGACGTTTTTCTTGGCTTTGGCGGCCGCCACCACGTCACCGAAACTTTTGTACTCAGAGCCCGAAAAGGTGGCCAGCACCATGGCCGAGGTGCCGATGAGCGAGACCGCAGCCAGGTCTTTGCGCGTGTCAAAAGGCAGGCCCGGGATCAGGCTGGGATTGACGCCGTGGGTGTCAAAAACCACCGCAAAGGTGTAGCCATCAGCGGGCGAGGCAGCCACCGCCGCCGCGCCGATAGAGCCGGACGCGCCGCCCTTGTTCTCGACGATGATGTTTTGACCGAGTTGCTGCGACAGAGGCACAGCCAGAATGCGTGCCACCTGATCGACCGAGCCACCGGGCGGAAACACCGCCACGAACTTGATCGGCTTGCTCGGCCAGGCGGCTTGCGCCCAGGCGGCAGGTGCAGCAGCCAGCGCCGCACCGACACAGGCCACGCTAGCGACGGTCTGGGCGGACTTCAAAATCCAGTGTTTCATCATGATGTTGGCCTTTGACAATAAACTGCCAGTATCGCGACATGCCGTGGCTTGGCTATTCAGGAAAGTACTTACGCAGCCCCTAGCAGCGGCTGCATCGACCGATGCTGGGCGCTCACGCTTGCAGGCAAAATGCGCCCATGGCAAGAAGCTCTCAACTCCTTTACACACAGCGCGAACCGGCGCCCTTGCTCCCGGCTGCTACCGTGCTGCTGCTGCGCGACGGCGGGAGCGGCGTCGAGGTGCTGATGACGCGACGCTCGGCCACCGCCAGTTTTGCCCCCGGTGCCTATGTCTTTCCGGGTGGCGGCATTGATGCGGCCGATGCTCTGGCGCACGGCCAATCGACGCGGCGGGCCTCGCAAAGCGATCTGCACCTGACACAGGCGATCGCCGCCATCCGCGAAAGTTTTGAAGAACTCGGCATTTTGCTGGCCCGCAGAGCTGACGGCAGTCATGCCAGCGATGCAGACATCGCCAACTTAGACCGCCACCTGCCTTTTGCCGCGCAGTGTCAAGAACAAGGATTGCGCTTGGCAGCTGACGAGGTGTATGTGCTGGCGCACTGGGTGACAGACCGCGACTTGCCCAAACGCTTTGACGTGCCCTTTCTGGTGGCGCGCATGCCTGCCGGCCAGCAGCCGGTGGCCGACGAGTCCGAGCAGTTCGAGCCGGTCTGGCTCAGCCCCACGCAAGCCCTGGCGCGGCATGCCGCAGACCAGTTGTTCATGCTGTTCCCGACGGTGCGCACCCTGGAGCGCCTTCGCCACTACGGCAGCGTCGATGCGGTGCTGGCCGACTGCGCGCGCAACGATGAGCCGCTGTGGACCTCCTGCCCGCGCGCCGGCATGCTGCAAGGCCGCCAGGCCCGCTTCATGGAGCACGAAAGCGCCTATGGCGAGCTGCACCTGACCTGCCCCGACGGGCAAATTGTTCACGCGCTGGACTGGCAGACAGCGCGGCCCGTGCCCTTGTTGAAGAACCTGCAACGCCTGACCGCACCCAACCCCGGCGTGATGACCGGCCCGGGCACCAACAGCTACCTGGTCGGCGAAGCGGCCACGGGTTACATCGTCATCGATCCCGGCCCGGCCGATGCCGACCACCTGCAGCGTCTGTGGCTGGCCGCCGGTGGCGACATTCGCATGATTGTCTGCACGCACTCGCATGCGGACCACTCACCCGGCGCCCTGCCCCTGCAAGCCTTGTGCGCCACCAGGCCGCCGATTCTCGGTTTGCCCTCAGAGCCGACCGCACGCGCCAACAGCCACTTTGTGCCTGACCGCGCCCTGGCGCACGGCGAGCGCTTGCGCCTGGGCCAGGCAGACAGCACGCACACCTTGTTGGTGCTGCACACGCCCGGCCACGCGGCCAACCATGTTTGTCTGGTGCTGCTCGAAGACGGCCTGCTGTTCAGCGGCGACCACATCCTCAACGGCAGCACCACGGTGGTCGACCCGCCCGACGGCGACATGAACGATTACCTGGCCTCGCTGGACCTGCTGAGCACCGCATGTGAGGCGCACCGGATCGAGTTCATTTTGCCGGCGCATGGTTACGTGCTGGACCAGGCCAGCCAGGCGATTGCCAGGCTGCGGGCCCACCGCCTGCAGCGCGAGGCCAAGATCTTGAGAGTGATGCAAGCCGACCCACAAGGCACGATGGACGACTGGGTGGCACAGGCTTATGACGACGTGGACGCCCGCATCTGGCCGGTGGCCAAACGCTCACTGCTGGCGCACGTGCAACGCCTAGAGTCGATGGCGCCTTGAGGGCGCGGTGACTGGATTCGACTGACGCGGGGATGGGTTTCTGCGCCCCCCAATGTCATCCTCGCGAACGCGGGGATCCATCTGCGCTCTCGAACCACCTCCGCCATCTTCGCGAACGCGGGGATCCATCTGCGCTCCCGAACCACCTCCGTCATCCTCGCGAACGCGGGGATCCATCAGCGCTCCCGAACCACCTCCATCATCCTCGCGAACGCGGGGATCTATCTGCGCTCTCGAACCCACTCCGTCATCCTCGCGAACGCGGGGATCCATCTTCAGTCCGACCGTAAAAAGGTTGGCCTGCCTACGCAGACATCACGGCGTTCTGCGCCGCGATACTCAGCGCCACCGCTTCAGCCACCTCGATCCCATCCACACCCGCAGACAAAATACCGCCGGCATAACTGGCGCCTTCGCCGGCCGGGTACAGGCCCTTGACGTTCAGGCTTTGAAAGTCGTCGCCGCGCGTGATGCGCAGCGGTGACGAGGTGCGTGTCTCCACGCCCGTCAGCACCGCGTCGGGCATGTCAAAGCCTTTGATCTTTTTGCCAAAGGCCGGTAAGGCTTCGCGCATCGCCGCAATCGCATAACCGGGCAGTGCGCCGGCCAGGTCGGTGAGGTGCACGCCGGGCTTGTACGAGGGCTCCACGCTGCCCAGCATGCTGGACGCACGGGCAGCCAGAAAGTCGCCGACCAGCTGGCCAGGCGCTTCGTAGCTGCTGCCGCCCAGCGTGTAAGCGTTCGACTCGAGCTGGCGCTGAAAAGCAATGCCCGCCAGTGGATGCACCGGCTGGCCGGCAATCGCACCTTCCACAAAGTCAGCCGGCGCAATGCCGACCACGATGCCGGCGTTGGCATTGCGCTCGTTGCGTGAATACTGGCTCATGCCGTTGGTCACCACGCGGCCGACTTCCGAAGTGGCGGCCACCACCGTGCCGCCCGGGCACATGCAAAAACTGTAGACGCTGCGCCCATTGGCGGCGTGGTGCACCAGCTTGTAGTCGGCCGCGCCCAGCAGCGGGTGGCCGGCATGCTGGCCCAGACGCGCACGGTCGATCAAGCCCTGCGGATGCTCGATGCGAAAGCCGATTGAAAAAGGCTTGGCTTCCATGAAAACGCCACGCTCATGCAGCATGGCAAAGGTATCGCGCGCGCTGTGCCCCGGTGCCAGCACCACGTGGTCGGCGCGCAACTCGTAACGGCTGCCGTCGGCCAGCTTGTCCACCGTCAGGCCGCGGATGTGCAGGCCGTCTGCGTTGCGCTCAATCTGCACGTCGCTCACGCGCTGCTGAAAGCGGATCTCGCCGCCCAACGCCTCGATCTGCTCGCGCATGTGCTCGACCACCTTGACCAGCTTGAAGGTGCCGATGTGCGGTTTGCTGACCAGCAAAATTTCTTCAGGCGCGCCGGCCTTGACGAACTCCAGCATCACCTTGCGCCCCAGGTGGCGCGGGTCCTTGATCTGGCTCCAGAGCTTGCCGTCTGAAAAAGTGCCGGCACCGCCCTCGCCGAACTGCACGTTCGACTCCGGGTGCAACACCTGCTTGCGCCACAGGCCCCAGGTGTCCTTGGTGCGCTCTCGTACTTTCTTACCGCGCTCCAGCACGATGGGCTTGAAACCCATCTGCGCCAGCAGCAGCGCCGCAAAAATACCGCAAGGCCCGAAGCCGATCACCACCGGACGGATAGCCGGGGCTTGCGCAGCCTGCGTGGGCGGGTAATAAGCCAGGTCAGGCGCGCGACCGATGTGCGGATGGCCGGCGAACTGCGCGATCAGTTGCTCTTCCAGCGCCGGGCTGCTGAGCGTGACGTGAACGATGTAGACCAGCAGCAGCTTTTGCTTGCGCGCGTCATAGCTGCGCTTGTGGATGTGGTAGCCGGCCAGCTCAGCGGGCGTGATGCCCAGGGTCTTGACAATCAGCGCCGGCAGGGCGGCCTCGCCATGGTCCAGCGGGAGCTTGAGCTCGGTCAAACGCAGCATGGCGGTGTCCTTTGAAGTGGATCCGTTTTCCGGATCAAGAACTTGATTTTAGGCCTTGCGCCTGAAGCAGTCTTGAAGGAGACCGTCTGCGCAGATAATCAACCCCGTGAAGCACGCCAGACCGCCGCTGGTGCAATCTGGGAAACCAGGCACTGGAGGAACGTCCGGACTGCACAGGACAGCGTAGGAGGTAACACCTCTCCACCGCAAGGTGAGGATCAGAGCAACAGAGACGAGCCGGTTCAGTCCGGGTGAAACGGGCAATCTCTACGCGCAGCAATACCAAGTAGGCCAGCGTTGATGTGGTTCCGCAGAGCTGGCGGGTAGGTAGCATTGAGCCGGCGGGGCGACCCCCGGCCCAGATTAATGGCGGTCACGTTCGTCTTTCGCAAGAAAGGCCAACGCACAGAATCCGGCTTATCGGCGAGCTTCACACTTATTTCAGAAGCGGGGAAGAAGATGGATCCCCGCGTTCGCGAGGATGACGGTCCGTAAAAGGGCCGCCGGACCCAAAAAGCCGTCGCACCACCCCGCCGGTAGATGCGTCTTGAGCCTGGCGGCGGCAGCCGATTTGGGGTACCCCCCTATGAGGCAGCCGCTGCCAGGCTCAAGACGCAGCGCACAGCACCAGCCCAGCGCGTGAATCCGGGCTGACCCCGGCTGCGGCAGCCGATTTGGGGTACCCCCCTATGAGGCAGCCGCCGCCAGGCTCAAGCCGCAGCGCACAACAGCAATACAGCGCATGAATGCGGGTTGACCCCGGCTGCGGCAGCCGATTTGGGGTACCCCCCTATGAGGCAGCCGCCGCCGGGCTCAACCCGCAGCGCACAGCACCCAAGAAAAAGGCCACCCGAAGGCAGCCTTTTCAAGCAAGCAAAAAACAGCCAGCGTCAGGTGTTCTGCAAAGCCGCAATGCGCTGTTCAATCGGCGGATGCGTGGCAAACAAAGCGCCCACACCACCGGCAATGCCCAAAGCCGCCACAGACTTGGGCAACTCGCCGGGCACCATGCCGCCCAGACGCGCCAGCGCATTGATCATGGGCTGCTTGCGGCCCAGCAACTGCGCCGCACCCGCGTCAGCGCGAAACTCGCGGTGGCGCGAAAACCAAGCCACCACCATCGCCGCAGCAAAACCCAGCACGATGTCCATCACGATGGTCGTGACGTAATAACCAATGCCCGGGCCGGAGCTCTGCGAGTCCCCCTTGCGCAAAAAACTGTCAACGGCATAACCCACCACCCGGCTGATGAACACCACAAAGGTGTTCATCACACCCTGAATCAGCGTCATCGTGACCATGTCGCCGTTGGCGATGTGCGCGATTTCGTGGCCGATCACGGCCTCGATTTCTTCCTTGGTCATGCCCTGCAGCAAGCCGGTAGACACCGCCACCAGCGCCGAATTTTTGAAGGCGCCCGTGGCAAACGCATTGGGCTCGCCCTCAAAAATACCGACTTCGGGCATGCCGATGCCGGCTTTTTGAGCCAGACGGCTGACGACCTCGACGATCCAGGCTTCGTCCGCGTTTTGCGGCTGGTTGATCACGCGCACGCCAGAGCTCCACTTGGCCACCGGCTTGCTGATCAAGAGCGAGATGAAGGCGCCGCCAAAACCCATGATCAGTGCAAATCCGAGCAGCGCCGTCAGGTCCAGGCCGTTGGCGGTCAAAAAGCGGTTCACACCCAGCACGTTCGCGACGATGCCCAGCACCATGACGATGGCCAGGTTGGTCATGACAAACAAAAAGATGCGTTTCATAAAAATATTCACTTTCGTGAGTTGTGCTTGTTGCAAAAAAACTGACAACCGTTCAGATGGGGATTGAACCCGCGATATCAAGCGGTCGGGGCCGGACGAAAAACCAGTTGATCATCATAAAAAGAAGGCGCCTCGTTCTGCGCCCACCATCCCGGAACACCTAAAACGGGCAGGGGTAAAAATATTTTCGCTGTCAAGTCGGCTTGACGCAGCGCGCCGGCGGCCCATTGGTCCAGCGCGTGCATCTCACAGGC
>JAIPDA010000010.1 GCA_021737905.1 Rhodoferax sp. | reverse complement strand
AGCATAGGCTGCCGGTACGCTGACCCCAAGACCAAGCGCCACTGCCCCGATGGAGATCAGCAGGCTATGTCCGAGATTTGCCGCAAAGCTTGTTTTCGCCAGGAGCACGCTGTAGTGCTCTAACGTGAATCGCTCGGGGAGGTACTGAACGGGAAATATTGAAATGGCTTCATTAGGTTTAACCGAAGTCAGCACCATCCACAGGTAAGGGGCCAGGGCAAACATCAGAATGAACAAAATTGGAAGCTCAATTTCGAGGAGTCGACGCAGACGCGTCCGGCGATCAATCATCGAAATACCTCCCTGGCGATGCGCCGGACATAAACGGCTACGGCCAACAAAAGCAGCAACGTGAGCACCAGAGACAGAGCCGACGCATAGCCGAAGTCCATGCTTGAATAGGCTTTAAGAAACGCATACAAGGGCAGCGTGTGGGTGCTGAATCCCGGGCCGCCGCCTGTCATCACCAAGATGACATCCAGCGAGTTCGCGACCCAGATGATGCGCAATAAAAGAGCCGTAGCGATGACATCGCGCAAGGCGGGCAAGGTGATGTAGCGCAGGCTTTGCCACCGCGTGGCCCCATCCATTTCGGCCGCCTCGTATTGCTCAGCAGGAATAGTCTGCAGCCCTGCCAGGATCATCACGGTAAAGAAGGGAAACCCTTGCCAGATCAGCGCCAGAACGACGGCACCCAAAGCGGTTGAAGGCTGCGACAACCAGGCTACGGGCGTTTGAATGAGGCCCGAACGCAAGAGCAAGTCATTGATAACTCCGAGGTTCAGGTCGTACATCCACGTCCACATCAGGCCAATGATCACGCTTGGAAGAGCCCAAGGAATGACCACCAAGGCTCTCGCAAAGCTGCGTCCAGCAAAGGTCTGGTTGAGCAACAAGGCAGTCACCAGGCCCAGTAAAAACTGGAAGCCAACCGCAGAAACGACCCAGATGATCGAGTTACTGAGCGAAATCCAGAACAATTCATCACGCAAAATGGCTACGAAATTATTCAGACCGACAAAAGACCTGTTGTCCGGGTCGAACAAAATATAGTGGTGCAAACCCAGCCAGACGGTTTGCAGTGCGGGAAACAAGACTACTGCGGCGGTCACCAGCAGGGCGGGAAGAAGAAAGAGGAGTGGTTCGATAGGGCGGTTCATGAGATCCTTGATGGGTCAATCAGGCCCTGTTTGCACCGAAGTGCAAGGCAGGGCCTGAAAGCGGTCCTGGCGAGGCTCAGCCGTGAAAGTGCTTTTCGAAACCTTGCATCATCGCGTCTGGCGTGATCTGCCCTAGCAGTGCACGCTGCATGTTTTGGGGCCAGACTGTACGGGTGAAATCTGCGGTCTTGGTATCGTTTGGAAGCACGTCCATGAATGCAGTCGAATTAGCGGTTGCGTCGACAAAGCGCTTGGGATGTAGCGTCCACTTGGCCGCTCCACTGTTTGTCACGCTCAACTGGCCAGTGAACGCGTTAAATGCCACGTTGTTTTCCCCCGTTGAGAGAAAAGCACACCATCTGAAAGCTGCATCTTTGGCCCTGCTGCTGGCAAACACCGCGTTGGATTCGTCACCAAATGATGTCCAGCCCTTGCCATCTGGGCCCGCCGGAACAGGTACCGCGGAGACTTTGTCGCCGAGTGCCTGAACCATTTCGTTGGCTGACCCGATGTGATGTATCGTCATTGCGGTACGCCCAGCCTTGAAGTTGTCAACGATCTGCCTAAAGCCGTCGGTGGGTGCCGAGGCGGGGAAAACCTTGTGCTTGGTACCAAGTTCGACAAACCAGCGATTCGCAGCCAGCGCTTTGGCCGTTACCATGCCGCCCTTGTCAAAGTTTGCACCGCCACCCAGCACGAAGCTGCCCCAGTGGTCGTGCCCTCCCGCACCGCCGCGCATGCCGAAGGCCGAAACATCACCCTTATTGACGGCTTGACTTACCTTCAAAAATTCGTCAAAAGTCTTAGGCGGCTGCACACCCGCACTGGCCAGCAGATCGGTCCGGTAATAGAGGTAGAGCACGACATACTGAAGAGGCATGTAGTAGCTTTTCCCATCGGTTGCCCGATGCATCTTCCAGAGGTTGGCAGAAATGTCTTGCTGACCGGCCCATTTGGCAAGATAGCCGTCCAGTGGCTCCAGCGCCTTCATTTGCAAAAGGCGAGATTGATTCCCAAGCTTGACCATTGCGCAGTCGGGAGCCGTGCCAGCGACTAGCGCAGCATAAAGGCGGGTGTAGTAGTCGTTGCCTCCGCCCCATGGTATCGATTCGGCCTGAATTTTGATGCCGGGGTTTTCACGTTCAAATTTGGCAATCAGATCGGCTGGAGAAGCTTGCGGATTGTCAAAGTGATACCACCACTTGACCACCGTGGGCGCCTGAGCCTGGCCGATAATAGGTGCGGCTAAGGTGGCGGCCGACATGGAAATCATTGCTCTACGTTTCATATTTGTCTCCTCTTCTCTGCTTGTTAAGCCGATCACTCGGCGGGTTGATGTGCTCTTAAAAACCTTGCAGCATCTTCGAATGCCTTCTGTGCCTGGGGCAACTCGGATGCCATTTGCATGAAGCCATGCACAACGCCCTCATAGCGATGAAACTCAAATGGCGTGCTCGTCTTGCTCAATTTTTTGACCAGCGCAGTGGTGTCATCGTGTAGCGGGTCCAGTTCCGCGGCGTTTAGAAAAAGGGGGGGCAGCCCTTCAAGGTCGCCGTTCAATGGCGAGACGCGCGGATCATTCGCGGCGTGGCTCGTTCCCGCCAGATACTGCTCCCGATACCAGGTCATCCGCTGGCTGGACAAGCCAAAGCGGCCGCTCCCACAGCGACGGTGAGACTCAGTTCCATGGTCGCTAGAGTAAACACCGTAAAAAAGAAGCGCTAAATGGGGCAACGGCTCTCCAAGCGCTTTGAGGTCGAGCATCATCGCCAAGGCGAGATTGGCACCTGCCGAGTCACCAGAGATTGACCACGGCCCAGAATGAGCGAGCGAGCTGCGGAGCCAACGCCAAGCCCAGGTGCACTCATTCAGCCCAACAGGGAACGGGTGATCAGGGGCCAATGCGTAGTCCACACCCAAAACCCGGCAGCCGGTGAGCTCAGCTAGGCGGGACATGGCTCCCATGTGGGTATGCATGTTCCCGAAGGCCCAGCCCCCGCCATGGAGATAAATCAGCTGCCCCCTTAAGGGGTCATGCGTCCCGCGGTGGCGAATTTCCACGACGGGTATTCGACGGGCCGGTACATCGGAGCGCACAAGGCCAGGAATATCGAAATGCTCGACATCGAAGGAGCTCAGCGGCACCCCGTTCCAGCGGGCGTTAACTTTTTCGAACTGCCGTAAAGCCTCTTGACGCGGGAGCTCGGTGATGACGGGTAAGCCCGCATCCTCACGAGCGACGCGTTCAAACAGCACCCGCTGGTGTGGATCTAGTTCAGGTTGATCTTTCGCCTCGAACTCTTCGTCGGTGTTTCCGGCCACGCTCTTAATATGGTGCTGCAACACTTTTTGCGCCCCGACCACATCTCCCCTTTGCAGAGCATGAACGATGCTCCAGTGACGCTGGGCCGTCTCCTGCAGCGTCCGTGGTGCGTTGACGAGCGATATTTTGTTCCGGTGGTTATAAAGTGAACACCGAATCAAGACGGGCACCAAGGCAGGCATCTGCGCCAGTTCGAACAGACGAGTGTGAAAGCGCTGATCCAACTCAAACAGCCCGTACTCATCGCCGGCTGCAGCCAAAGCCTCCATCGCACGCACTAAGTCGGAAAGCTCCGCAATGTGTGACGCATCAACCAAGGGCAAAGAGTGAACTAAAGCCTCGGATTCCAGTTGAGCTCTTAGCTTAAGAAACGCCTGCGCCTCGTTGAGCGAGATTGGTGACACCACGCTCCCACGGTAGGCCTTGCGAACAACCAAACCCTCTTCTTGCAACCTCAGTAAAGCCTCCCTGACTGTGCTTTGGCTGCAGCCCGTCGCAGTTGCGATCTCCATTTCCGTGATGGTCTGGTTGTCGTTGATGTCAGACAGCACGATGCGCTTGCGAAGAATCGTATAGACCTCTTCGCTTTTCCGGGATGCGAGCATTCGAGGGCTTCGCTTACTGCTGGGCTGTGTAGACATGAGTGCCGAGAATATCGGTTATCGATAATTTCAGCAACCTCCACCACCAAAACATCGGGTAAACACTTAAATCACCGCAGGCCATGTGTATTGTTATCGATAATTTAGTCGGCGACAGTAGGGTTGTGAGAATGCCCGCATCCGGCTGATAGCAGTGATGGGATGTCCAAATCAAAGCGTAAAGGGTCGACCAGAATCCCATCTGAAATTGGGCGGGGTACGGTAAGGCTGGTCTTGGCGGAAATTTGCAGGGTTACGCCACCCATCTTTCTGAATGCAGAATCAATTGGGTACGGGTGCGGGTACTTATGCATAGAAGTAGATTCGAAAAAAGAAAAACCCCAAGTGAGTGAATCACTTAGGGTTTAAATGCTGGCGGAAACGGAGGGATTCGAACCCTCGATGAGGCTCTACACCCCATACTCCCTTAGCAGGGGAGCACCTTCGGCCACTCGGTCACGTTTCCTGATAACTGCGCGAATTATGTCACGACTTTGCGGCCTGACTCAGGCGGGCTGGTCCAGGTCAAAGGCTTTGTGCAGGGCGCGAACGGCCAGTTCCATGTACTTTTCATCGATCACCACCGAGGTCTTGATCTCGCTGGTGGAGATCATCTGGATGTTGATGCCCTCTTCGCTGAGCACTCGGAACATTTTGCTGGCGACACCCACATGGCTGCGCATGCCGATGCCGACAATGCTGACCTTGCAGATCTTGGCGTCGCCGATGACTTCGTGTGCGCCCAGTTTGGGCAAAACCTTGGCCTTGAGCAGGTCCATGGCTTTGGTGAAGTCGTTGCGGTGCACGGTGAAGCTGAAGTCGGTTTTGCCTTCTTTGCTGATGTTTTGGATGATCACATCGACTTCGATGTTGGCATCGGCCACAGCGCCCAGAATTTGGTAGGCAATGCCCGGGGTGTCGGGCACGCCGAGCACGGAGATTTTGGCTTCGTCGCGGTTGAACGCGATGCCCGATACGATGGCTTGTTCCATTTTTTCGTCTTCCTCAAAACTGATCAGGGTGCCGGACTTGGCTTCCTCGTTGATGTCAATGTCCCAGTCGGTAAAGCTTGACAGCACGCGCAGCGGCACTTTGTATTTGCCGGCAAATTCAACCGAGCGGATTTGCAGCACCTTGGAGCCCAGCGACGCCATTTCGAGCATTTCTTCAAAGCTGACCGTCTGCAGACGGCGCGCTTCGGGCACCACGCGCGGGTCGGTGGTGTAAACACCATCGACGTCGGTGTAGATCAGGCACTCATGGGCCTTGAGCGCGGCGGCAATGGCGACAGCCGAGGTGTCTGAGCCGCCACGGCCGAGTGTGGTGATATTGCCGCCGCCGTCTACCCCTTGAAAGCCGGTGATGATGACCACCTTGCCTGCATTGAGGTCGGCGCGCACGCGCTCGTCGTCAATCGACTCAATGCGGGCCTTGGTGAAGGCGCTGTTGGTCTTGATGCTGACTTGCCAGCCGGCGTAGCTGACAGCCGGCATGCCCTCGGCTTGCAGCGCGATGGCCAGCAAGGCGCTGGAAGCCTGCTCGCCGGTGGCGGCCAGGGCATCAAGCTCACGGTTGTAGGCTTGGTCTTGGCCGGCGGGTGCGAGTTCTTTGGCCAGGCCTAGGAGGCGGTTGGTTTCGCCGCTCATGGCGCTGGGCACCACCACCATCTGGTGGCCGGCGCGGGCCCATTTGGCCACGCGCTTGGCCACGTTGCGGATGCGCTCGGGCGAGCCCATCGAGGTGCCGCCGTATTTGTGAACGATCAAAGCCATTGAAAAAAGTCAGTCAAAAAATAGTTGGCCAAGCTAAGCCGGTTGACCAGCCCGACAACAGGGGCGCGGCCGGTAGAGCACACGACTCAAGCGCTGGTCCAGTCTGCAAAGCCACTAATTATATGGGGCCATCCCACTGCAAGTGCCCATGGACCCGCTGCACATGGCCCGTGGCCACCTTGAGGTGAATGTGATGGCCTCGGGTGGTGCAAGCTGCAATCTGCTCCAGCAGTTGCTCAAGTTGCGCTGTGCTGGGTGTAGCGCCGTGGGCCATGCGTAGCCAGTGGCGCAGCACATTGGCCTGGCGTGGCCTTGACATGGCTTGCAGCGCGGCGATGGCCGGGGGTTGGCCAATCAGCGCCAGGTCTTGCGCAGCCACTTCTTCCAGCAGGCTTTGCGCCTGCGCGGCGTGGACGGCACTGCGCGCAAAGGTGGATCGGAATGCCGGAAAAGCCTCCTGCAGTGCCGGCAGCAAGCGGGCGCGAATCAGGTTGCGTGTGTAGCGTTCATCCGAGTTGCTGGGGTCTTCTACAAAGGTGTGGCCTTGCGCTAGCAACCAGGCGCGCAGGCTGGCGGCCGGCACCTCAAGTAAAGGCCTGGCGAACAACACACCAGCGCGCTCAAAGGTAGCGGGCATGGCCGACAGGCCCGCCAGGCCCGCACCGCGGCTGAGGGCCAGCAGCAAGGTCTCGACCTGGTCGTCTGCATGCTGACCCAGCAGCACAGACTGCACGCCCAGCGCCCGGGCGCCATCGGCCAGCGCGCTGTAGCGGGCATTGCGGGCGGCGTCTTCCGGGCTCTGGCCGCTTTGGTGACGGGCGTCGACTCTGGCGGTATGCAAGGGCACGCCCAAGCCGGCGCACACAGCGCTGCAATGCGCCGCAAAGCTGTCGGCTGCAGCCTGCAAGCCGTGGTGAACATGAATGGCACTGACCTGCCCCGGCCGCCAAGCGCAGGCTGCCAGCAGCAAAGCGGTGGAGTCGGCGCCGCCGCTGTAGGCAATGGCCAGCGGCCAGGAAAGTGGTGCAGAAAAATCTGCCAATGCCGCCAGGGCCGGGTTGGCAGCGCCCGGGGCTTGAGCCTTACCTGGCTTCGGCTTTGGTGTCGGTGAACCGGCCATAGCTTTGCAGGCGTTCGTAGCGGCGGTCCAGCAGTTCCTTGACCTTCAGGTCGCTGACCTGGCGGAAGGCGTCATTGAGGGCGCGCTTGAGAAAAGCGGCCATCTGCTTGTGGTCACGGTGCGCGCCGCCCACGGGTTCGTTAACGATCTTGTCGATCACCCCCATGGCTTTGAGCCGGTGGGCTGTGATGCCGAGGGCGTCGGCGGCCACTTCGGCTTTGTCAGAGGTTTTCCACAAGATAGAGGCGCAGCCTTCTGGGCTGATGACAGAGTAAATGGAGTACTGCAGCATGACCACCTGATCCGCCACCGAAATGGCCAGCGCGCCGCCGGAGCCGCCTTCGCCGATGATGGTGGTGATGATGGGCACCTCGAGTTGCGCCATTTCAAAAATATTGCGGCCTATGGCCTCAGACTGACCGCGTTCCTCGGCGTCAATGCCGGGGTAAGCGCCGGGTGTGTCCACGAAGGTGAACACCGGCAGCTTGAATTTTTCTGCGGTTTTCATCAGGCGCAAGGCCTTTCGGTAGCCTTCGGGCTTGCTCATGCCGAAGTTGCGCAGGCCGCGTTCTTTGGTGTCGCGCCCTTTTTGGTGGCCCAGCACCATGCAGGCTGTGCCGTTAAAACGCGCCAGACCTCCCACGATGCTCAGGTCATCTGCAAAATGCCGGTCGCCGTGCAGCTCGACAAAGTCGGTGAATATTTCGCTGATGTAGTCCAGCGTGTAGGGCCGCTCGGCGTGACGGGCGATCTTCGTGATCTGCCAGGGTGTGAGGTCGCTGTAGATGTCTTTGGTCAGTTGCTGACTTTTCTTGGCAAGCTGGTCGATCTCGTCGGAGATATCAACGGCCGACTCGGTCTGCACGTAACGCAGCTCCTCGATCTTGCTCTCCAGGTCTGCGATGGGTTGCTCAAAATCGAGGAAGGTTTTTTTGGCCATGGCATTGAAACTTGGTTGCTCAGGGATTCAATCAGATCGTACGAAGTCAGCGCTGGCAAGGCTCAGTAAGCCACCGGCACAGGGTCGAGCGAGCGCCAAATATACCAAGTTGCCACGGTGCAGTAAGGCGCCCAGGCACCGGCGACTTCGCGCGCATCACTGCGACTGACAGATTCGCCGGAGAAATAACTCTTGCTGATGCCGTTGATCAGTCCGACATCGTCCAGCGGCAGCACGTTCGGGCGCATCAGGTGAAAAATAAGGAACATCTCGGCTGTCCAGCGGCCGATGCCGCGAATAGCGATCAACTCGGCAATGATGGCCTCGTCGTCCATGGTCTCCCAGTTTTTGACGTGCACCGCACCACCGTCAAAGTTCAGCGCCAGGTCCACCAGGTATTCCACCTTGCGCGCGCTCAGTCCGGCTGCGCGCATGTCATCGACCTTGAGCTTGAGCACATTGGCCGGGGTCATTTTTTTGGGCAGCACTTCAAAACGGCTCCAGACGCTTTGCGCTGCTTTCACAGAAATCTGCTGGCCGACGATGCTGCGCGCCAGCGTGACAAAGGCGTCACCCCGGGACTGCAGACCAACCGCGCCGAATTGCGGTATCAGACGCTTCATCACACGGTCTTTTTTGACCAGGTACTTGCAGGCTTCATCCCAGTAGGCAGGCAGGCTCATTGCCGGCGTCTGGGTTTGCACCAGCTGCACGGTGGCTGGGCCGATTTTGGCGGGCGTTTTCATGACTTGGCCTCCCAGGTGGTGCCGGCGGTTGAGTCTTTGAGCACGATGCCTTGGGCAAGCAGATCCTGGCGGATGCGGTCAGCGCCGGCAAAATCTTTGGCGAGCTTGGCAGCCGCACGCTCGGCGATCAGGCCGGCAATGCTGGCGTCGTCAAGCGCAGCACCGGCCTTTAAAAAAGCCGCCGGCGAGCCTTGCAACAAGCCCAGGCAAGCGCCCAGCGCTTTGAGCAAGCCGGCCAACTGTGCAGATTGGTGGCGGTTGACTTCAGCGGCCAATTCAAACAACACGGCAATGGCTTCGGGTGTGCCAAAGTCTTCATCCATCGCTGCCTTGAAGCGCGCTGAATAGGGCTCGCTCCAGTCTATGTTGACATTCTCCGGAGCCACCAGACTGAGCGCGGTGTACAAGCGCTTGAGCGAGCTGCGGGCATCGTCCAGATGGGCGTCGCTGTAGTTGAGCGCACTGCGGTAATGCGCGCGCAGGATAAAAAATCGCACCGTTTCGGGGTCGTACTGCGCCAGCACTTCGCGTATGGTGAAGAAGTTACCCAGGCTTTTGGACATTTTTTCGTTGTCCACCCGCACAAAGCCGTTGTGCACCCAAAAACGGGCCAGCGGTTTGCCGTTGGCGCCTTCGCTTTGAGCGATTTCATTTTCGTGGTGAGGAAACTGCAGGTCAGCCCCGCCGCCGTGAATGTCAAAACTCTCGCCAAGCGTGGCACAGCTCATGGCCGAGCATTCAATGTGCCAGCCGGGTCGTCCCTGACCATATTCGCTGGGCCATTTGGCGTCTGCAGGCTCACTGTCTTTGGCGGCTTTCCAGAGCACGAAGTCCAGCGGGTCCTGCTTGCCGTCAAGTACAGCCACGCGCTCACCGGCGCGCAAATCGTCGAGCGACTTGCCAGATAGCTTTCCGTAGCCCGGAAACTTGCGCACGGCGTAATTGACGTCGCCGCTGCTGGCGCGGTAGGCCAGACCTTTTTGCTCCAGTGTGTTGATGATTTGCAGCATCTGCGGCACGTAGTCGGTGGCGCGCGGCTCAACGGTGGGCGGCTCGATGCCCAGGGCGCCGATGTCCTGGTGCATGGCGGTGATCATTTCGTCAGTCAGCGCGCGGATGGAGATGCCACGCTCTAACGATCTTCGGATGATCTTGTCGTCAATGTCGGTGATGTTGCGAACATAGGTGACTTTCAAGCCGCTGGCTTTGAGCCAGCGCTGAACCACGTCAAAGGCCATCATCATGCGGGCGTGGCCGATGTGGCAAAAGTCGTAAATCGTCATGCCGCAAACATACATGCGCACATGACCGGTCTGCAGCGGCGAAAACTGCTCAATCTCCCTTGAGAGCGTGTTGTAAATGCGAAGGCTCATGAGTGGGAAAAAGACACCGGTGAAAGAGCTGAGCGAGGGGTGACTATACCCTCCCGCTACAATCTTTTTTCAGTATAGGTGAGCCGGCAAACCGCCACGCCGGTAAGCCCGGCTCAGACCTCAACATGCGAACACCGTCACAAGCCAACATGCACACCCTGCCAAGCCCCTTGAACATCCTGCAAAAAATGGCCGCGCTACTGAGTTTGTGTGCGGCGCTGGTGGTCACTGCCATCCCTACAGGGGCTCATGCGGACGACTACAGCGACGTCAACCGCTTGGTGACCGCGCGCAAACTCGGCGAAGCACTGGCCAAAGCCGATGCCTACCTGACCGGCAAGCCCCGCGACCCGCAGATGCGCTTCATTAAAGGGGTCATTCATAACGACATGGGTCAAAGCGCCGAAGCCATGGCGATTTTTCGTCAACTCAACCAGGACTACCCGGAGCTGCCCGAGCCCTACAACAACCTGGCGGTGCTATACGCCGGACAAGGTGATTTGGACAAAGCCCGCATCGCCCTGGAAATGGCGATTCGCACCAATCCCAGTTATGCCGCTGCCCACGAAAACCTGGGCGATGTGCTGCTGCAGCTGGCCAGCCAGTCGTACGCCAAAGCCTTGCAACATGAGCCCCGCAACGCCAGCCTTCCCAACAAACTTTCGCTCATACGCAATCTGCTGAGCCCGCCGGTCAAAAGCCCGCCCAACCGCCTGCCAATGACCAATACCACCCCGGCCAACACCAGCCCGGTGACGCCGGCCACTTCCGCTACCAAACCTTGAGATTCTTCCTATGGCCTTGCACCCTGCCCCGGCCCTTTTGTCTTTGCCCGGCTTGTCCAAACTAATGCCCCGGCTCTGGCCCGCTCTGATGGCGCTGGCCCTGCTGGCGGCCGGTGGCGCTGCTTTAGCGCAAAGCGGGACGGCCCCGCGCGTGAAATTTGTCACCAGCGAAGGTGAGTTTGTGGTGGAGGTCTATCCAGACAAAGCGCCCAAGACAGTTGCCAACTTTTTGCAGTACGTCAATGACAAGCACTACGACGGCACGGTGTTTCACCGGGTGATCAGCAACTTCATGGTGCAAGGCGGCGGCTTTGACGCGCGCTACAACCAAAAGCCCACACGTGCGCCCGTGCCGCACGAAGGTCGCGAAGCGCTGGCCAAAGGCGGCGACAAAAATACCGTGGGCACGCTGGCCATGGCCCGTACCAATGACCCGCAATCCGCTACGGCGCAGTTTTTCATCAACGTCAAAGACAACGACTTTCTCAACCCCACGCCGATACCGCCGGGTGACCCGGTGCCGCGCTTCGAGTACCAGGGCCGGGTCTATGAAAACACACCGCGCGCCCAACTGCTCAACGCAGCGCAATTGTTCGGCTACACCGTTTTTGGCAAAGTGGTCAGTGGCATGGAGGTGGTCAACAACATCAAGTCTGTGCCCACCGGTGCAGGTGGTCCCTTCCCCAGCGACGTGCCCAAGACGCCGGTTCTTATAATCAGTGCATCCCTGAACAAATGAGCAAGTCCATGACCAATCCCAAAGTTGAACTCCACATTGCCTCTCACGGGGTGATCACCCTTGAACTTGAGCAGGACAAAGCGCCTAAATCAGTGGCCAATTTCCTGAGCTATGTCAGCTCGGGCCATTACGACAACACCGTTTTTCACCGCGTGATTGCTGACTTCATGGTTCAAGGCGGCGGCTTTGCTGTGGGCATGAAACAAAAGCCCACCCATGGCGAGATCGAAAACGAGGCCAACAACGGCCTGAAAAATCTGCACTACACGGTCGCCATGGCGCGCACCAACCAACCCCACTCGGCCAGCTCGCAGTTTTTCATCAACGTCTCGGACAACGACTTTCTGGACCATTCCGCTCCGACAAGCTCGGGCTGGGGTTACGCGGTGTTTGCCAAAGTGATTGGCGGCACCGAGATTGTGGACAAGATTGCCGGCTGCAAAACCGGCCGCAAGGGCCTGCATGAAGACGTGCCACTGGTCGATGTGATCATCGAAAAAGCCGTCTTGCTGGCCTGAAGACAAGGCCGCGCTGTCAGGGACCTCGCCCTGCTCTGCGGCCATGGCCCCGCCCATGAAAGTGCCTACCATGGCCACGCTGCAAGCGCCTGCTTCATGGGCCGTGGTGGACTTTATTTCCGACCTGCACCTGCGCGCCCAAGAGCCCGCCAACTTTGACGCCTGGGCGCGCTACCTCAAGAGCACACCGGCTGACGCCGTCTTCATGCTTGGCGATGTGTTTGAAGTCTGGGTCGGTGACGACGTGGTTGATGCAGAAGGTGGAATGAGCCGGCGCTTTGAAGCTCTTTGCGCAGACGAAATGAGCGCCGCCGGAGAGCGTCTTGCACTTTTTTTCATGCATGGCAACCGCGATTTTTTGGTTGGCCAAACCCTGATGAAACGCTGTCATGCCACTTTGCTGGCAGACCCGACCGTGTTGCAATTTGCTGGACAAAACTGGCTGCTGTCGCACGGTGACGCGCTGTGCCTGGCCGATACCGAGTACCTGGCGTTCAGGCAGCAAGTGCAGCAAGCCCCCTGGCAGCAGGCTTTTTTGGCGCGCCCGCTGGCAGAGCGTGAAGCCATTGCCCTGGCGCTGCGGGCGCAAAGTCAGGCGCGCCACAAAGAGGTTGCCGCCTACGCCGAGGTCGACAGCACTGCCGCCGTCCAATGGTTGCAGGCTGCCGGTGCGCAAACGCTGATTCACGGTCATACACACCGCCCGGGCACCCACGACCTGGGCCAGGGCTTGCAGCGCGTGGTGCTCAGCGACTGGGATGCATCCGCCCGTCCGCCACGGGCCCAGGTGCTGCGCCTGGGTGCCTCCGGGCTGCAGCGTCTGGCGCTGCCCGTTTAAGCGGCGCGCCGTGCTCAAGCGATTGTTAAGCTGGCTGCCCAGGGGCCTGCGCCCTGCCGGCGCGCGCGCTGTGCCCATTCCGGATGCGCTCTGGCAAAGCACCTTGCAGGACTTTGCTTTTTTACCCGCCCAGCCGCCAGCGCTGGCCCGGCGTTTGCGCACCATGAGCGCCGAATTTCTGGCAGACAAAGAGTTTTTTGGTGCGCATGGCTTGCAAGTGACGGATGCGATGGCCGTGGCGATTGCCGCACAGGCCTGCCTGCCTGTGCTGCACTTGGGGCTGCATTGGTACGACGACTTCAAGGGCATCGTGGTCCACCCCGGCGCGATGCTGGCGCGCCGCGAAGTGACCGACGAGGCTGGCGTGGTTCACCGTTACACCGAAGAGCTGAGCGGCGAGGCCATGGAGATGGGGCCGGTGGCGCTGAGTTGGGCCGACGTGGCCGCGTCGGGCGAGGCGGCGCCGCAGGGCTACAACGTGGTGATTCACGAGTTCGTTCACAAGCTCGACATGCGCAATGGCCAGGCCGATGGCTGCCCGCCCCTGCCCACCCGCGCACTGCGTCAGCGCTGGCAAAGCACCATGCAAGAGAGTTACGCCAGGTTTTGCACACAAGTGAGCATGGCCGAGCGATTCGGAGGGCCAGCGCCCTGGCTGGACCCGTATGCCGCCAGCGCGCCGGCGGAATTTTTTGCGGTGGCCAGCGAAGCTTATTTCGTCAACCCCGGGCGCTTTGCAGAAAGTTTTCCAGAGCTGGTCCCGCTGCTCAACAGTTTTTTCAAGCCAGAGACTTGAGAAAACCGCCGGAGCAGATCAGCGCTTGAGCAAGGCCTTGAGGATGTTTTGCACACGCCGGCTTTGTGCGGCGTCAAAAGCGCTGCCAAACACCTGAGCCATGTCGTCTGCCGTGGTTTCCTGCGGCGCAGGCGCGTTGCGGCGGGTGAGCAGTTGCAGCTGCAACATGCGGCGCGCGCTAATGTGCTCGGCCGGGGTGGGCAACTCGGTGGCGATCTCCAGGCGCAGCAAGGCTTCGGCGGCATCGCCCTTGGCCGGCGCCGACAAAGCTTGCGCCCAGCGGGTGCGCGTGGCCGCTGGCACGGGCTTGCCCAGGTCTTGCGCTGAGGGTAATTGCGCGGGGTCACGCTTTTCCCAGGCTGACAGCAAATGGGTGAGCACTTCGCCATGGGCTTGCTCATGGAGTTTTTTCAGCGCCAGATTGGCGATCTCAAAGGCTTCGCGCTGAGCGCGGAAAGCGGCATCACCCAGACGCGGGCCACGCTCTTCAAAAGCGGGGCGCTCGCTGCGGCCGCCGCGCTCAGGACGCTCGTCGCGGCGCGGTTCAAACTTGTTTTCCATGCCGGTGCGCGGGCGCGCATCGGGCTTGCCGCCGGGTCGCGCGTCTTTGCGGTCACCGAACTTGCCGCCGCGGCCAGCAGGTAGAGGCTCGGCCTTGCGCATGCCGGGGCGGTCGTCGCCGCGCATGGCGACCACGGGCTTGGCTGCGGGCTTGGCAGGCGCAGGGGCGGGTGCGGGCTCAGCTTCGGCCACAGCTTCTTGGGCAGCGGGTGCGACTTCAGACCCGGTCTTAGAACCGGCATCAGGTGCAGCTTCAGCGGCGCTGTCGGCCTGTGCAATTGTCTCGCCAGCTTGCTCCGCGACGGGCGCAGCGGCTTCGGTTGGCGCAGCTTCGGTTGGCGCAGCTGCGGCGGCAGGCGCTGCAGGCGCCGCCGCCGGTACCTGGCCACGCACCACGGCCTCCAGGGCTTTGGCGGCAGCGTGAATTTTTTGCGCGCCGCCACTGGCAGTGGCTCCAGCCACCGCTTTGGAGGCTTCGAGCACCATGCGGTCGAACTCGCCCAAGGCGCCGGCGGCTTTTTCGCGCTCGGCGGTTTTGCGCTGGAAAGCGTCGTCAATCGGCTTGCGGAAAGCGTCCCAGAGCTTTTGCTCTTGCTTGCGCTCGATCGGCACCTGCTGGGCTTCGTGCTGCCAGCGTTGCTGCACGGCCTTGACGGCATCAATGCGCAGTTGCGGCTCGGCGCCCAGGGCTTGCGCCTCTTCGATCATGGCGCGGCGGCGCGCCAGGCTGTCGTTGCGGGCGGCGGTCAGCGGTGCGTCAGCGGCGTCCATGGCGGCTTTCCACTGGGGCTGGATCTCCGCAAAGGCTTTTTCGCTCAGGTGGCCGGCCTCGCCCCACTGGGTCACAAAGCCGTTGAGGCTGCGGATATGGTGCTTCCAGTCGGTGTTGGCTTTGTGGGCTTCGGCCCAGGCCAGCACTTCGTCAATCAGCACGCGGCGCTGGGCCTTGGTGGCCTCGGTCTGTTCCTTGGTTTTTTCCAGCCAGGCCTCGACCACTTGATGGGCTTCGTTGCAGGCGTCGTCAAAACGTTTCCAGAGCGCGTGGTTGGGCGTGCCGCCCTGGTCGCTGGTTTTCCACTGCTCGCGCATGGCGCGCAGGGCTTCTTGCTGCTTGCGCCCGCCCAGCGGCTTGGCCAGCAGCGCTTCGGCTTTGTCGACCAGGTCTTCACGGATCTGATCGGCGCGCCAGCGCTGCCAGCCTTCGAGTTCACCGGCGGTGGTCAGGGCCGCATGGGCGGCAGTTTCCAGCGTGTTCGGGATGTTTCGCACATGCACTTTGAGGGCGGCGCGCAAGTCGGCGGCAGCCTTGGGGGTGGCCTTACCGTGACCTTCGGCGACTTCGGCTTCGAGCTTGGTGAGCGCAGTCTGCACGGCTTCGGTGGCTTTGGCGCGGAGTTCGGCCAAGACTGCCGGGTCCAGCTTCACCTTGGGTGCGCGAGCCGGTTTGTCACCGGCGGCAGCGCCCGCCTCGGCATTCTGGCCACGCGCGCTGCGCAGTTCATCGGCCCACACCGGCACGGCCGGCAATGGCGCGCCGGCATCTTCAGAGGCCGCGACCGCCATCGCCAAAGCGGCTTGAAAAGCCTCCCAGACGGCGAGCAGCTGGGCGCGCGAATTCTCAATCAGCGGCAAAAACTTGGCGTCGACACTGGCCCAGACCGGGTCTTGTGTGAGTTCTGAGGCCTGGGACTGCCAGTGCGCAACGTCGGCGCGCAAGGCCTCCCATATCGCCTGCGCTTCTCGCCAGGGCTTGGTGGAGAGCACTTCCGTGCGTTGTGTGATCAGTACAGCAGCCTCTCGCTGAACCTGAGCGCGGTGCTGCAGGTCTTCGATGGTCTTGACGCGCTCAGCCAGCTGCACTTTCAGCCCCGCCAGCGGCTCACGCGACAGCGGCGCCCCGGCTTTGGCAGCATCACGCTGCCAGGCCATGGCATCGGCCAGGTTGAGTTTTGGCAAGGCCAGCAGCGCCCTAGCTTTGTCAGCCCACTCGGCGGCAACAGCTTCCTGCCCTTTGGCGCGCTTGATGTCGTCTAATTTTTCCTTCACCAGCTTGGCAGCGCCCTTGTCCCGGTTGGCCAGGTCTTTGAACACCTCCGACATCTGCTCGGCACTCGGGTTTTGGGCTAACCATTCCCGAATACGGCTGACCCGCTCACCCGAAGTGGCCGCCGTCAGGGCACCGCCGGTCAAAGCGTCCATGGGATGCGCGTCGGCACCCCTGGCCTGGGATGTTTTGTTCGCGGGGTCGACTTTGGCGGAATTGGACATGTTGGCTAGCTAGATAGAAAGAAAAAGTATGCAGATTGACGCATCTGCGAAAAATCAGCCCCGAAAGTGATGACCGGGGCTTCAGCGGCCACTTTGTCTCCGTCAGTGGGCGCAGGCGGAAAGCCCGGGCAACTGCAGGATAAAAATGCAATAACACTATTTTCGCCGGTTTTTAAGCGTTCCCAGCAAAACAAATGCAGCAGCCCCAAGACGCGGGAAAAAGAATATCAAACACAATTGATATTCTTGACAGGCTATTACCACGCCTTTTAAAATTTCTATTGGCCAGTTAAACCATCAGGGTCTACCCGAAGTGGCCAGGCCCTGACCCCAATGCACTTTTTTGGTGCGAAAATCAGGTGGTTTAATTCTCAATTAGGGACCAAACACTACCTGTAGCGCTTGTCAAAGGCGCAAGCACTATATATAGTGCTCCCACGTTCTTAGAGCAATGGCTCCTAGGCATCCAACGGCTTGTGATTTGAATGATCTCAAGCCGCCCCGTTTCAAAACGACCGGCCCACACATTGCCGCCCCGCCCCGAACTTCACGAAAGCTCACGCTAAAAAAACTCATGCCCAACAGCTGGCCAGCTTAAACGCTGCGAGCTGGAAGCGACGAAAGGAGTTACATGACAAGAACTTTGAACTTCAGCCTGCACCAATGCATGGCAGACTTCCGCAACAGCAGCCGCAACGTTTTGAACGATATTGCAGCCGGCTTCCTCCAAATCAGCCACAACGGTTTTGCCATGCTCGGCCTGACCCTGGTGTTTGTGATGATCACCCTGACAGCCCGCCCCGACCTGCGCGAAGCCGGCGAAGTCCGCCTGATGGCCCTTCTTTTGGCACGCCAGGAAGCCAGCATCGGCTTCACCGAACCAGGTGCAGTAGACCGCGCCACGGCCGCCAACCCCAAGGATTTACCCAGCAAACAAGCAGCGGTGGCCTTCTGGTTGAGTAAAAAATACGCTGTCGCACCCGAGCCGCTGAGCGCTTTGGTGGCCCACGCCTTTGAAATCGGTGAAAAATCCAAGCTCGACCCGACCCTGATCCTGGCCATCATGGCGATTGAATCCGGTTTCAACCCCTTTGCCCAAAGCCCCGTGGGCGCCCAAGGCCTGATGCAGGTCATGACTGGTATTCACCACGATAAATATGCGCACTTCGGCGGACGCATGGCGGCTTTTGACCCGGTGACCAACCTGCGTGTGGGAGTGAAGGTCTTGCAAGAATGTATTTCCCGGGCCGGCTCGATTGAAGGCGGTCTGAAGTTTTATGTTGGCGCCGCCAATCTGGACGATGACGGCGGCTATACCAGCAAAGTCCTGGCCGAACACGGTCGTTTACTGGCCGTTTTTGCCGGCAAGCGGCAACCCTTTGACACCCCGGCAGAGCCCATGACGATACCCGCTTCTTACCAGTCTCCGGCCCCGGCTGAAAGTCCGCTCAAGTCTGAGCCGGTGGCTAAAGTCGCGTTGTTGGGCAACTAGGCCGACCAGGCCTGTCAGCTACACTTCATGGGTGCGCGACTGGCGATAGGCATGGGCGGTTGAAAAACAGCGCTTGCTGACGTGGGACACCACTTGGAAGCGCACCGCTTGCGGGCTATCTGGCCCAAAGCGATCAGCCGTTCGCCTGGGCAGCCCTTGCTTCTCTTCCTACATGGACCCTGAGGACAAGGAACACCGTCTTGAAGGACTGCCATGTACAACCGCCACCATCTGATTGAGCAAACCGACCCTGAACTCTGGGCTGCCATCAAGGCTGAAAATGCCCGCCAAGAGCACCACATCGAGCTGATCGCCAGCGAAAACTATGCCTCGCCCGCTGTCATGGCCGCACAGGGCTCGCAGCTCACTAACAAATACGCCGAAGGCTACCCGGGCCGCCGCTATTACGGTGGTTGCGAGCATGTGGACGTGGCCGAGCAACTGGCGATTGACCGCGTCAAGCTGGTTTTTGGTGCCGATGCCGCCAATGTGCAGCCGCATTGCGGCGCCTCGGCCAACATGGCCGTGTTTCTGGCCTTCCTCAAGCCCGGTGACACCATCATGGGCATGAGTCTGGCCGAAGGTGGTCACCTGACGCACGGCATGGCGCTGAACATGAGCGGCAAATGGTTCAAGGTGGTCAGCTATGGCCTGAACGCCAAAGAAGAAATTGACTACGACGACATGGAGCGCAAGGCGCACGAATCCAAACCCAAACTGATCATCGCCGGCGCTTCGGCTTATTCCCTGGGCATCGACTTTGCCCGCTTTGCCAAAGTGGCCAAAGACGTTGGCGCCATTTTTCTGGTGGACATGGCGCATTACGCCGGCTTGATTGCCGCCGGCGTGTACCCCAACCCGGTGCCGCATGCCGACGTGGTGACCTCAACCACCCACAAGAGCCTGCGCGGCCCGCGCGGCGGCATCATCTTAATGAAAGCCGAGCACGAAAAAGCCATCAACAGTGCCATCTTCCCCGGCCTGCAAGGCGGCCCGCTGATGCATGTGATTGCCGCCAAGGCAGTGGCCTTCAAGGAAGCGCTGGAGCCCGGCTTTAAGATTTACCAGCAGCAAGTCATCAAGAACGCGCAGATCGTGGCCGAGACCCTGATCTCACGCGGCCTGCGCATTGTCAGCGGCCGCACCGAAAGCCACGTCATGCTGGTGGATCTGCGCGCCAAGGGCATCACCGGCAAGGAAGCCGAAGCCGTGCTGGGCAGCGCCCACATGACGATCAACAAGAACGCCATTCCTAACGACCCTGAAAAACCGATGGTCACCAGCGGCGTGCGCATCGGCACACCGGCCATGACCACGCGCGGCTTCAAGGACGAGGAAGCGCGCATGACAGCGCACCTGATCGCCGACGTGCTGGACAATCCACGCGACGCCGCCAACATTGACGCCGTGCGCGCCAAGGTCCATGCCCTGACCAGCCGCTTCCCCGTCTACAAATAATGACCCTTCACCGATGAAGTGTCCGTTTTGCGGCAACCTAGAAACCCAGGTCGTCGAGACCCGGATTTCTGAGGATGCAGACTTCATCCGGCGCCGCCGTCAGTGCAGCGCCTGTGAAAAGCGCTTTACCACCTATGAGCGGCCGGACGTCAACTTTCCGGCCATCGTCAAAAAAGACGGTCGGCGCATTGAGTACAAGCGCAGCAAGATTCTCGAATCCATGAACCTGGCCTTGCGCAAACGCCCGGTGAGTACCGAGCAGGTGGACTCGGCCATTGAGCGCATTGAAGAAAAGCTGCTCAACCTGGGTTTGCGCGAAGTGCCTTCAACACGCCTTGGCGAGTTGG
>JAIPDA010000009.1 GCA_021737905.1 Rhodoferax sp. | reverse complement strand
CCCCTTCGACGAGCTCAGGGCGAACGGATATATGGAAAGCCCCTTCGACAAGCTCAGGGCGAACGGATCGGGTGATCGGATCCGGTAAACGGATCGAGCGAACGGGTAGAAGAATCGAAGCAATGTATCTAAGGACCGGATCCCATGCTGAACGTCAACAACATCAACCAGTACTACGGCGGCTCGCACATCCTGCGTGACGTCAGCTTGCAAACGCAGACGGGCAAAGTCACCGTTTTGCTGGGCCGCAACGGCGTGGGCAAGACCACGCTGCTCAAGTCGCTGATGGGCCTGGTGCCCATCAAGACCGGCAGCATTGAGTTTGACGGCCAGCCGATTCACAACGCCACGCCTTATGAGCGCGCCCGCGCCGGCATCGGTTTTGTGCCGCAGGGTCGCGAGATTTTTGCGCGCCTGACCGTGGAAGAAAACCTGCGCATGGGCCTGGCCTACAAAAGCGCCAACACGCCGATTCCAGCCGAGTTGTACGAGCTGTTTCCGGTGCTCAAGCAAATGCTGCACCGGCGCGGTGGTGACTTGTCGGGCGGGCAGCAGCAGCAACTGGCCATTGCGCGCGCGCTGGCGGCGCAGCCCAAGCTGCTGATTTTGGACGAGCCAACCGAAGGCATTCAGCCCAGCATCATCAAAGACATCGGCCGCGTCATCCGCATGCTGGCCGACCGCGGCGACATGGCGATTTTGCTGGTCGAGCAGTACTACGACTTTGCCGAAGAACTGGCCGACGACTACCTGGTGATGGAGCGCGGTGAGTTCATTGCGCGCGGCCTGGGCCAAGACATGCAGGCCAATGGCGTGCGCCAGTTGGTGGCCATCTAAAGCCTGGAGGCCCGTAGCCGCTGCGCCAGGGCTGCTCCGCTTCGGCTGTTTTTTCAGTGGTGGTGGCCGTGCTCGCCGTGCACGTGGCCGTGCGCTATCTCTTCTTCAGACGCCGGCCGCACATCCGTCACCGCCAGTGCAAAGCGCAAGTCCTTGCCCGCCAGCGGATGGTTGCCGTCCAAAATCACGGTGTCGCCCTTGATTTTTACCACCGTGAAAGCCTGCGCCCGGCCGTCTTCGCCACGGCCTTCCAGTTGGCCGCCCACCTTCACACCCGGCGGGAACTGGCTCTTGGGTATGGTCTGCATCAGGCTCTCGTCGCGCAGGCCAAAGGCATCGGCCGCGCTCAGCGCCAGCGTCACCTTGTAACCAGTCTCCTGGCCGTCCAGCGCCTCTTCAATCTTGGGCAGCGTGTTGCCATAGCCACCGTGCAGGTAAACCATGGGTTCGTTACTTTCTTCAACCACCTTGCCCAGGCTGTCGGTGACTTTGAAACGCAGGGTGACGGCGGAGTTTTTTTCGATCTTCATGAAGGTCTCGAATCGGTAGTTGAACAAAACACGGATTGTCGCCGGAGTTGGTGGACAGGGGGGGCAGTCGTCAGTGGGATGGATCCCCGCCTTCGCGAGGATGACGGTCAGGGGGATGGTGATCAGCGGATGGATCCCCGCTTTCGCGAGGATGACGGTCAGGGGAATGGTGGTCAGGGGATGGATCCCCGCCTTCGCGAGGATGACGAAAATTATCCGTCATACCGGCGCTTTTACGTCATCCCTGCGCTTTTACGTCATCCCTGCGAAGGCAGGGATCCATCCCCGCATTCCGCATTCCGCTCCTTCAAGCCGACCAGATCCTAGGGTTAGGCGCCTCCAGCTGCCACAGCGCTTTGCGCCAGGCCCGCCACACCAGTTTGAGCAAGTCCATCGCCGGCTCCACCACCGGCGTCAGCACGCGCAGCACCACCACTTGGGCGTCGGGACTGGTGGCGCCTGCAGAGGCCTCCAGCGCATGGCCTTGCAGCAAGTCGCGGGCAATGTCCAGCGCAGCTTGCCGGCGCGCTTTGTCTAGCTTGCTGCCCGCCACCAAAAACAGCGTGGCTATGCAGCGCTGGCCGGCCAGGCCCAGCGGGTGGTTCAGCAGCAAGTCGTCGTGTGCGTTCAGCCTGGCCCGCTCCAGCCACACGCCGGGCAGCTCGATGTGCTGGCAAAAAGTTCCTTCAACAAAGGGCAGGCCGGCGTTGGGCAGGCCCAGCGCGGTCACGTCCCAGCCCATCATCTCTGAGCCGGCTGCCAGGTTCATGGTCAAGCGGTTTTCTGCCAGGCAGCCGCTGTAGCACAGGGCTTCCAGCGGCAGCCATTCCAGCCGCGCCCCGGCCGCCAGCTGCATATGCGCGCGCTGCACAGCCAGCTCGCCCAGCGAGCGGTAAAAGCGCGTCGCCCCCGGTGTGGTCACCAGCGCGTGCGCGCCCGTGGCCACTGTCGCTCGAATGTCCAGCGTGTCACCGCCCACCAGCCCGCCCGGCGGGTGCACCAGCACGTTGTGGCACACGGCATCCCCCTCGGGGTAAAGGCTTTGCAAGATGCGCAGCGGCCCCTGGTGGCGGTGATGCGCCACCGTGCGCCCAGCGCTCAGCGTGTAGTCGAGTTCGAGTGAAGCGTGCCATGTCATGGCTGAGCAGTTTACGTGCTGCCCCGCGCCCGGCCACTCAATGCCCAATAGGTACTAAAACCTGTTCTTAAATGAGCTATTACTTCGTATTATGTAACCCTATTGAGTTAACTCTTTTGGTACATGACTGTCGCCCTCAACAAAACCGAAATCCTTCACCGCGCCCACGGCTTCGTCAAAGACTATGCCGACGCCCGTTACGAAATGGGTGACGCGCAAAACTTCATACGCGGCCTGTGCGACGTGTTTGGCTTTTCTAACAAGCGCTTGGTCAGCTTTGAGCAGCGCGTGCAAAAGCTGGGCGGCGGGCGTGGCCGCATCGACGGCTTTTACCCCGGCAAGCTGCTCATAGAAATGAAGTCACGCGGCGAAGACCTTGAAAAAGCCTACCAACAAGCCACTGAGTACCTGCCCGGCCTGAAAGACGCCGAACTGCCCGACTACATCTTGGTCAGCGACTTCGAGCACCTGCACCTTTACCAGCACGGCACCAGCAACCCACCGCTGCGCCACAAGCTGGACGACTTCAGCCGGCACATTGACGACTACCTGTTTCTGGCCGGCTTTGAGCCGCAAGCGCAGGCCGAGCAAATCGCCGTCAACGAAAGCGCCGCCCGCAAAATTGCCCAGCTGCACGACGCCATGCGCAGCGGCGGCTACACCGGCGCCGACCTCGAGCGCTACCTGGTGCGCCTGGTGTTTTGCCTGTTTGCCGAAGACACCGGCATCTTTGAGCGCCGCGGCGACTTTGGCCGCTACCTGCGCCAGCACAGCCGCGAAGACGGCACCGACCTGGACGGCGCGCTGCAAAACCTGTTTGACACCCTCAACCGCCCGCGCGCCAAGCGCCCCAAAAACCTGCCGCCCGAGCTGCAAGACTTTCCGTACATCAACGGCAGCGTGTTCGACGGCCAGCTGGCAGTTTGCTACTTTGACAGCAGCGCCCGCCACATACTGCTTGACTGCTCCGAGAGCTTTGACTGGGCGCAAATCAGCCCCGCCATCTTTGGCTCGCTGTTTCAGGCCGTCATTCACCACGACGACGAAGGCGTCACCCGCAAAAGCACCAAGCGCCGCGAGCTCGGCGCGCACTACACCAGCGAAACCAACATCCTGCGCGTCATCGGCCCGCTGTTTTTAGACGCACTCAAAGCCGACTTCAACGCCAGCCGGCGCAGCAAAAAAAAGCTCACCGCGCTGCTGCACAAACTGCGCAGCCTCACATTTTTGGACCCGGCCTGTGGTTGTGGCAATTTCCTGGTGATTGCCTACCGCGAAATCCGCCGGCTGGAGCTGGACACCATGGAAGCGCTGCAAGACATAGAGCGGCTAAGCCAAATCGTCACCGGCACGCTGGACGCCAAAGCCTTCGAGTTCATCCAGTGCGACGTGCACCAATGCCACGGCATCGAGATCGAGCCCAGCGCCGCACACATCGCCACCGTGGCCCTGTGGCTCACCGACCACCAGGAAAACCAGCGCGCCAGCCGCGTGCTGGGCGGCAACTTCAACCGCCTGCCGCTCGACAAAAAAGCCAACATCGTCTGCGCCAACGCGCTCACCACCGACTGGGCCAGCGTGCTGCCGCCCGAGCTGTGCGACTACGTGATTGGCAACCCGCCCTTTGTGGGCAAAAAAGAACAAACGCCAGACCAGAAGGCTTGCTTTCAGCCGGTTGTAAATGACCTGCATGGTTCTGGCGTACTCGACTTTGTCGCCGCCTGGTACGTCAAAGCCGCACGCTATGCGCTGACCAACGGTAAAGCCAGCGCCCACACGCGCTGCGCCTTTGTATCCACCAACTCCATCACGCAAGGCGAGCAAGTCGGCGTGCTATGGGGCTGGATGCTGGCGCAAGGCATCAAGATCCAGTTCGCCCACCGCACCTTTCAGTGGAGCAACGACGCCAAAGGCGTGGCCGCCGTGCACTGCGTGATCATCGGCTTCGGCCCGCAAGAAGTGCCAGAGAAAACCATCTACGAATACCCCGACATCAAATCCGGGCCGGTGCCGCTGGTGGCGAAGAACATCAGCCCATACTTGGTGGACGCGCCGGATGTGGTCTTGTCAAAAAAGTCTAAACCTATAAGCCTTGTTGCACCAATATCCGAAGGCAGTGCTCTCATTGATGACGGTCACTTTTTGCTGACGCAGGAGGAGGCTGCGAGCATTGTTCGGCAAGCACCATTCGCAAAAAAATGGATCCGTAAATTATTGAGCGGAGATGACTTTATCAACGGGCGCGAGCGCCTCTGCCTCTGGTTGGTAGAAGCCGCGCCCGCAGAGTTGCGAACAGCTTCTTTGGTATTGGAGCGGGTTGCTCGCGTTCGGGAATTTCGGGCCGCCAGTAACCGAGCTGCTACCCAAAAACTAGCCGACCTACCCACACAGTTTGGTGAAATTCGACAGCCGGTCTCGCACTACCTTTTCGTACCTAAGACATCTTCTGAGAATCGGCAGTTTGTGCCAATCGCTTTTGTACCCAGCGAAGTTCTGGTCAATAACACCAGCCTGTTCGTGGACCATGCCACACCTTACCTTTTCGGAGTGATGTCCAGCACCATGCACAACGCTTGGCTGCGTTTTACATGCGGGAGGTTAAAAAACGACTACCGGTATTCGGCAAACATCGTCTACAACAACTACCCCTGGCCCACGCTACCCGAGCTTCCAGCCACCGCAGACGCCACCCGCCCCACACCCGCCCAAGCCACCAGCCAGAAAAAGCGCGCCGCCATCGAAGCCGCCGCCCAAGCCGTCCTCGACGCCCGCGCCAGCTTCCCCGAAGCCTCCCTCGCCGACCTCTACGACCCCCTGGCCATGCCGCCCGCCCTCAGCAAAGCCCACCAACAACTAGACAAAGCCGTAGACGCCGCCTACGCCTACAAAGGCCAACCCGACGACGCCAGCCGCGTGGCGTCTTTGTTTGGGCTTTACCAGTCTGTCACATCGGCGGTGATTGTGAGGAACGCAGCCCAGGCCTCAAAGCGGCTATAGCCCCAACTTTTTCAACCAACCAAGAAAGAAACTATGGATATCAAAAAAATTACTGATGCGGCAGGCAATGACAAATGCAAAGAGGCATTAAAAAAATTCCTTGAGGATTTTTTAAGCCCCGCTTTCGGTGCAAAGCCGAAAGCAGAGATCGAACTTGAGGTCCTCAATCTTCTGATTTCCATTGGAGCAATAAGTAAAAATCCGTCTTCTTATGAATTAGCCTCGGCACTAAAAATTACAAAACAAAAAGCGCGGTCGATCATCTACAACCTGGAGCTTCGAACGCGTACCCATGACGAACTGGATCAGGAGGTACGCATCCTTCTGATGAACCCCGTAATTCAAAAGCGCAGAAATGGCTTTGCGATGATGGTCGAAAGTCCCTTGGTTTTAGAGCATATGCGTGCCAAGCTACAGATGCACGGTCACTTCACTGATGGTTCATTTTCGCCAAACGTGGTGACGCTGAATGCGGTCGCAATGGCAGCATTGATTGAATTTTTCCTAAGCGGTAAACAAAAGAAATCAGCTGAAGGGGTACTAAGGAAGGCTGGTGCTAAAGGTTCATCCCTGAGCGAACTCCTTACCTCAACCCTGGAGAAACTTGTCGAACGGTATGCAGATGATGCCCGCGATGCCGTCATAAACGGTGCAAGCGATTTGATAGTCCACATCCTGGACGGAACAATTGAGAACGCACAAGAGTTTATTCAAAACCTATTCCTTTCATGATCGAATCCCCCTCCCAAATCGTCTACGTCCTAACCAACCCCGCCATGCTGGGGCTGGTCAAGATCGGCAAAACCACGCAGCTGGAAGTCGAAGACCGCATGAAGCAGTTGTTCAGCACCGGCGTGCCGGTGCCGTTTGACTGCGCGTTTGCCTGTCAGGTCAAAGACGCGGCCGAGGTGGAGCGCTCGCTGCACTTTGCGTTTGGCGATCACCGCATCAACCCTAACCGGGAGTTCTTCAAGATCGAGGCCGAGCGGGTGATTGCCGTGCTCAAGCTGCTCAAGGTGGAAGACATCACCGCGCAGCTAGAGCAAACGCTGGAGGCCGACGTGACCGCCGCCGACAAGCAGTCCGCCCAAAACCTCAAGGACGCCCGCCGACCGCGCATGAACTTTCACGAGCTGGGCGTTCCCACGGGCTCGGTGCTGCTGTTCAAGGACGGGCAGTCGCAAGCCGTGGTGGTGAGCGACAAAAAGGTAGAGCTGCATGGCGCCGTGTGCTCGCTCACCGCCGCCACCCGCAAGCTGCTGGGCCTGCCCGACGACTACCCGCTGCAACCTTCGCCGCACTGGAGCTTTAACGGCCAGTCGCTCAAGGCGCTGTATGAGGAGGTGCATGACGGTAGGGAGTGAGGCCCGGTTGATGAAAGTTCGCGTATTTGCTAACATTGGGGCAGGCTATGGCTTTTGATGTGAGCTATTTCCATGAGCGGGTCTTGAATGAGGTTCAGTCCTGGCCGGTGGATGTGCTGGCTGACTATGCTCGATTGATTGAGCTTTTGACTGAACACGGTCCCAGCCTTCGAATGCCGCATTCAAGGGCGTTTGGAGATGGTTTGTTTGAGGTTCGACCGCGCGGGCGATCTGGCATTGGTCGCGCGTTTTATTGTTTTTTGCTGGGTAAGCGCGTGGTGGTGTTGCATGCCTTCATCAAGAAGACGCAGCAAACACCCGACAAGGAATTAAATCTGGCGCGCAAGCGTCTTAAGGAGTTGCTCCATGGCTGACTTGAAATTCAAACCTGTTCCGCACAATCACGCTGAGTTCATCGCAAGCGCCAAGCTCAAGCCCGGGTTCACTGAAGCGTATGAAGGCCTTGAACTGGAATACGCATTGGCTAGCCAGATGCTGGGTGCGCGTGCCAAAGCGGGCTTGACCCAAGACGCCGTAGCCGAACGCATGGGCACCACCAAAAGCGCCATATCCCGTCTCGAATCTGCAGGCCGCCACACGCCATCGCTGGCAACGCTCAAAAAATACGCGGCGGCTGTGGGTTGTGATTTGCAGGTTAAGTTGGTGCCGCGCAAGGCGGCCTGAGCGGGTGAAAAAGCCAACTGAAGGAGCTTAGAGATGACGCTGAGTAAACAACTCAAGGCCTTTGTGGACGAGGCTAAACAAACAGATGTCTATTGGGTAGAAAGCGCAAAGCTTGAATTTGCCTTGGCCCTGGAGCAGCAACGCCGCGCTGCGGGCCTGAGCTATGCCGACCTGGCCAAAAAGATGGGCACCAGTGCGGCGTACATCAGCAAGGTGTTCCGGGGCGACACCAACCTCACCATCGAATCCATGGTGAAACTGGCGCGCGCCACAGGCGGACAAATGGATGCGCGCATTTTGGATGGCGAAAGTACCGCCACGGCTTACAGCCGAAAAAGCTGACCAATTGAAATTAGAAACCTGACCAATTAAAAATCAGGAACATTTGGCGTAGTCGAAAAGAGGGTGCATCCGCCCTCAATGCCCCTGCGAACCCCGATGCGCCCAGGCCGTCGTGTGTTTTTCTACCGCGCTGAACAGCTCGTACATCAGCATGGCCATGGCGCCGATGACGACCAGGCCGGCGAAGGCCAGGGCCAGGCGTTGCTGGGAGCCGGCGCTTTGCATGAGGTAGCCGATGCCAGAGTCGCCGGCCGTCATTTCGGCCAGCACGGTGCCCACAAAGGCCAGGGTGATGGAGATTTTGAGCGAGCCGTAAAAGAAGGGCATGGAGCGGGGCAGACCGACTTTCATCAGCACGTCCATGCGTTTGGCGCCCAGCACGCGCAGCACGTCTTCGAGTTCGGGCTCTAGCGTGGCCAGGCCAGTGGCCATGTTGACGGTGATGGGGAAAAACGAGATGAGAAAGGCCGTCAAAATGCCGGGGCCGACACCGATGCCGAACCAGACGATCAGGATGGGCACGATGGCGGCTTTGGGCACGGCGTTGAAAGCCACCAGCAGCGGGTAGACAGCCGCGTAGGCCAGGCGCGAAGAGCCGACCAAAAAGCCCAGCAGCACGCCGACCACGATGGAGATGCCAAAGCCGACCATGGTGACCCAGAAGGTTTTCCAGGCGGCTTCTGCAATGGGGCCTGAGAACTCGCTCATGGCCTGCGCAATTTGCGTGGGCGCCGGGAAGATGAATTCTGGAATGGCGAACAGCACGCACACGCCTTGCCACAGTGCCACCAGCACCAAGAGCAAGACCAGTGGCGACCAGCGCTCAACTTGTTTGGAAATCATGCGGTACCTGCCTTGTCTGCGCTAGCTTGTGCGGCGGCGGCTTGGGCCACGCCGGTGTTGCGAATGGCGCCAATGTGGCCGCGCAACTCGTGAACGATGTCTGAAAACTCTTTGGAGTAGGTCACTTCCAGGTCGCGCGGGCGCGGCAGATCAATCTCGCGTTTGACCACAAAGCGCCCGGGGCTCTTGCTCATGACATACACGGTGTCGGCCAGAAACACCGACTCGCGCAAATCATGCGTGACCAAAATGACGTTGAAACGCTGCTCGGTCCAGAGGTCGCGCAAGATGCACCACAGCTCTTCGCGGGTAAACGCATCAAGCGCGCCGAAGGGCTCGTCGAGCAGCAGCATTTTGGGTTCGTGAATGAGAGCGCGGCAAATGCTGACGCGTTGCTGCATGCCGCCCGACAATTGCCAGGGAAACTTGTCTTCATAACCAGCCAGGCCGACTTTTTGCAGCAGCTTGCGGGCGCGGTCTTCGTATTCGGCGCGCTTGGCTTTGAAGTTGCTGCGGTAGGGCTCGACGATCTCCAGCGGCAGCAGCACGTTGTCTACTGTAGTGCGCCATGGCAGCAGCGAAGGCGCCTGAAAAGCCATGCCCGAAATCTTCAAGGGGCCGGTGACGGGCGCGCCGTCAATGGTGATGCGGCCTTTGGACGGCATCTTCAGCCCGGTGGTGAGCTTCATGAAGGTGGACTTGCCGCAGCCCGACGGCCCGACGATGGCGATGAACTCGCCCTGTCGCACTTGCAGGTCAATGGCTTCTACCGCGAAGTTTTGCTGCGCCAGCAACTCCTCGTTGTAAGCAAGCCAGACATCTTGAAACTCAACAAAGCTGGCGGGTGTGTGGGGTGAAGTCAAGGTGGTTTTTTCGTAAAAAAGGCCGGCACTCTTTGAAAAGAATGCCGGCCCTGGGAGTCAAGCCAAGTCAGGCGGGCCGGTTCAGCGCTTGGCTGGCAGCACGTTCAGCTCTGCCGCGGTGGGCAAAAAGCTGCCGTTCCAGACGGCGTCGGGGTTGACGCGGGTCTTGGTGCCAAAAGCGTCAGACACTTGCGACGCCATCAGCGCCAGGCGCGGGCCTTTGAGCTGGCCAAAGCCTTCGGCGCGGGCGTCGGGGCTGTTGATGACGGTGTCAATGGCCAATTGCAGGCGGCGTGTTTCGAGGGGCACGTTCAAGATGCCGTCACGTGCCTTGACGTCGTTGATAGCGGCAGCCGGGTTGGCCATGACATCTTTGGCGCCTTTGGTGAAGGCTTTCAAGAACGACTTGATGGCGGCCGGGTTTTCTTTGATCATCTTGGGCGACACGATGACGACGTTGCCGTAGAGCTTCACACCGTAGTCTGCATAGGGCAGGATGGCGACGTCTTCAGCTTTGACGCCACGCGCTTCGAGGTTCAGCAGCGAGGTGAAGGTAAAGCCGGTGATGGCGTCCACGTCACCGCGGGCCAGCATGGTTTCGCGCAGCGGCGGGTCCATAGAGATCCACTGCACAGAGCTGACGTTGTTGGCTTTAGAGAAAATCGGGAAGGCACGGCGGCCGGCGTCAAAGCCCGGAGCGCCGAGTTTTTTGCCGTTCAGGTCGGCCGGGGTTTTGATGCCGGTCTTTTTGAGCGACATGACCGATGCGGGCGTGTTGTTGTAGACCACCATCACGGCCACAGGCTTGTTAGGTGCGTCGGGGTTGTTGGCATGGAACTCCATGAGCGAAGCCAGGTCGGCAAAGCCCATGTCGTAAGTGCCGGAGGCCACACGGGTCACCGCGCCGCCGGAGCCGTTGCCGGCGTCCACTGTCACGTCAAGCTTCTCATCTTTGAAATAGCCTTTGGCCACAGGCGTCAGGAACAGGGCGGCAGGGCCTTCAAAGCGCCAGTCCAGCTGAAACTTGATGGGCGTGTTTTGCGCCTGGGCAGCGCCCATGGACAGTACGGCGGCCAGTGCCAGTGTTGTTTGGAGGAAAGTGCGAGTTTTCATGGGTACTTCCAGTTAAAAGTGAGGAGTAAAAACTTTTGCAATAAATGTGCCAGTTGGCCGCTTATGCGAGTTCAGCCTTCTATTCTCGGTCAGCTTTGCCCGCCAGAAGACCGGACCGATTGGAAAATTGTTCGGACATACCCTGAAATAAGCCCAATTCCAAGGCTTGGTTGAGAAGATGTACGCAGTTCATGGTTTTGTGAGCCAAAGTGTATACACCTAATCCATACAAAAAATCAGCATAAACCCGATGGTCGGGGTGGGGTGGGTATGGATTCCTGCCTACGCAGGAATGACGAGAGGACGCAGGATTGACGGGGGGCGCAGGATTGACGGGTGGGGCGGGGATGGATTCCTGCCTGCGCAGGAATGACGGGGGGCGCGGCAATGACTGCCCCTGTCCGTCATCCTCGCGAATGCGGGGATCCATCCCCGCTTGCCATCCCCGCTTTTTTCAGCCCAGCAAGTCATGCAAGCTGCGCGCAATCACTTTGGTGGCGCGGCGCAGGTCTTCCAGGTCCAGGCGTTCGTCTGCGCGTTTGGCGTGGGATTCAAGCACGGTGCGCGGGCCTGCGCCGTAGAGCACGCCCGGAATGCCGGCTTCGCCGAAGATGCGCACGTCGGTGTAAAGCGGCGTGCCGCAGGCCGGGATGGCTTCTTTGAACAACTCGGTGGCATTGCGTTGCAGGGCTTCGGCCAGGGGCTTGTGGCCGGGCAGGGGCTTGAGGGCTTTGGACAGCAGCATGCGGCGCACATCCACATGAATGCCGTCGTCGCTGCGGCCTTGGTTGAAGTCAGCCACGGCTGCGGCAATCACGGCGCGTATGCTGGCTTCCACGGCCACCGGGTCTTCCTCGGGAATCATGCGGCGGTCCAGCTTGAGCGTGACTTTGCCGGGCACCACATTGGTGTTGGTGCCGCCTGAAATAAAGCCGACATTCAGGTACGGGTGGGTGATGCCTTCGACCTGGGACGTGATGTTTTTGTACAGCGCGTTTTGCGCGTACAGCGCCGTCAAAATGCGGTTGGCGCCTTGCAGTGCGTCGATGCCGGTGTGCGGCACGGCGGCGTGGGCCATCTTGCCGTGCACGGTGAGTTCCATTTGCAGGCAGCCGTTGTGCGCGGTGATCACCTGGTAGCTAAAGCCGGCGGCAATCACCAGGTCGGGGTGGATGATTTTGTTTTCCAGCAACCACGCCGGGCCGACTTCCCCGCCGAATTCTTCGTCGTAAGTGAACACCAGTTCGATGCCGCCTTGCTTGGGCTTGGCCACGGCTTCGAGCGCGCGCACCGCAAAGGTGAAGGTCGAAAAATCGCATTTGCTCACTGCAGCGGCGCGGCCGTAAATCTTGCCGGCTTCAATCTCGCCGCCGTAAGGGTTCTTGGTCCAGCCTTCGCCGGGTGGCACCACGTCGCCGTGCGCGTTCAGGGCGATGGTGCGGCCACCCGGGCCGTAGTGGCGGCGTGCCACCAGGTTGGTGATGCTTTCCAGGCCGGCAGCCAACACGGCGGCTTGCGGCACTTCATGCTTTTCAACCGGCAGGCCCATGGCTTCAATCAACTCGGCGGCGCGCAGCGCGTGCGGCGTGTTGTTGCCGGGCGGTGTGTCGGTGGGCACGCGGATGAGTTCTTGCAGGAACTTCACCTGTTCGTCAAAGTGGGCGTCGATCCAGGCGTCGAGTTGGGCGTAGTTTGTGCTCATGTTTTCAGTGTCCAGAAGGGTCAAGGTGGGTCAGCAAATGCATGAAGGCTTCAGCCGCCAGTTGCATGTCGTCGTTGGTGCTCGATTCAAGCGGGTTGTGGCTGATGCCGGAGTTTTGGCCGCGCACAAACAGCATGGCTTGCGGCATGATTTCGTGCAGCTTCATGGCGTCATGGCCGGCGCCACTGGGCATGCGGTGCAGCGGCAGGCCCAGTGAGCTGACAGCCGTCTCCCAGCGGGCTTGCCAGGATGGCGCGCTGGGCGCAGCGGCGGCGCGCATGCTTTCTTCGGCGGTGTAACGCAGACCGCGCTTCTCGCAAATGCGCTGCAAGGCTGCCAGGATGTCGGCTGCCAGCGCGTCACGCTGTGCATTGACCGGCGCGCGCATGTCCAGTGAAAACAAGCAGCGCCCCGGCACCACATTGACCGAGCCATTGGGCACTTGCAGCATGCCAATGGTGGCTACCGAGTCACCGTCTCTGAGAGCGCGTTGCTCTACATACAAAGCCAGTTCAGCCAGTGCGGTGGCGGCGTCGGCGCGCCGGTCCATGGGCGTGGTGCCGGCGTGGCTGGCGGTGCCGATGATCTCGCATTGCATGCGAATGCTGCCGTTGATCGAGGTGACGATGCCCAGCGGCATGTCCAGCTCGTTGAGCACCGGGCCTTGCTCGATGTGCACCTCGACAAAGCCCAGGTAGTCGGCCGGCTGGCGCTGCAACTTCGGGATGCCATCAATGTTCAGACCGGCGTGTTGCATGGCCTGGCGCATGGTGATGCCCTCGGCGTCTTTCTGCCCCAGCCATTCGGGCTTGAAGTCGCCGATCAGCGCGCCCGAGCCCAAGAATGTGGCCTTGTAGCGCTGGCCTTCTTCTTCGGCAAAGGCCACCACTTCAAAGTGAAAGGGCAGGCGTTTGCCCTGACGGTGCAGCTCGCGCACGCTAGCCATGGGCGTGAAGATGCCCAGCCGTCCGTCGTATTTGCCGCCGTTGCGCACGGTGTCGTAGTGCGAGCCGGTCATCAGGGTTTTAGCGCTTGGGTTTGCGGCGCGGTAGATGCCAACCACGTTGCCCACTGCGTCGATGCTCACGTCATCAAAGCCGCAGTCGCGCATGCTGTTCACGATGTATTGCGCGCAAGCGCGGTGCGCGTCGGTCAGGTAAGTGACGGTGAGCTGGCCTTTGTCGGCGTAGCCCGGGTCACTGAAGGCGCTGAGCTCTTCTTGCCAGTCCCACAACTGGTTGCCCAGCACCGGCTCGTAGCCGAACTTGTCGTTGAGCCGGATCTCTGCAATGCGGTTGATGTTGCGCAGGCACTCTTGCCGCTCAAACTCCGGGTGGCCGTGCAGCCGCCTTGAAAAAGTTTCGATGATCTGCTGCTTGTTCAGCCCCAAGCCACGCGGGCCGCGCACCGCCAAAATGAAAGGAAAGCCAAACTTCGCGTTGTAGTCGGCATTGAGCTGCTGGATCACGGCAAACTCTGCCGGCGTGCATTGCGTGAGGCCCGCTTTGCCTTGCTCGTTGCTGGACTCGGCTGTCAGGCTTTGGCTCACCATGGCTTTGCCGGCCAGCTCGGGGTGGGCTTGAATGAGCTTGATCTGCGCGTCTTTGCTAGCGGCTTGCAACACGCGGGCCATTTGCAGTTTGAGGTCGGTCAGTGACTTGAAGGGGCGCGCGGCCAGTGCCTGCTCTGCCACCCAGGGGGAGTGTTCGTAAATGCCGTCGAGCAGCTTGATGGCCTCGGCATGCGTGGCGCTGTTGATCTGGTCTATGGTCAAGCTCATGCTGGTTTCCTTGGCGGCTTCAGGCTGCTTTGAAAGGGTGCGTGGCTTGCCAGTGGTGCGCAATGTCTATACGGCGGCAGACCCAGACCTTGTCGTGCTTGGCCACGTGGTCTAAAAAGCGCTGCAAGGCCACCAGACGGCCGGGCCGCCCGAGCAGGCGGCAGTGCATGCCGATGCTCATCATCTTGGGCGCGTTCTCACCGTTCGGGTCGCCTTCGGCGTAGAGCGCGTCAAAGCTGTCACGCAGGTAAATATAAAAGTCTTCTGCCTGCGCAAAACCTTGCGGCAATGCAAAACGCATGTCGTTGGTGTCCAGCGTATAGGGCACTACCAGGCGCGGCACCACTGTGCTGTCAGTGCGTTTGACTTTCATCCAGAAGGGCAGGTCGTCGCCGTAGTAGTCGCTGTCATACAGCAGCCCGCCATCGTCAGCCACCAGGCGGCGGGTTTGCGGGCTGTCGCGGCCGGTGTACCAACCCAGCGGGCGCTTACCGGTGAGCTTTTCAATCGCGTCCAGACCCAAGCGCATGTGCTCGCGCTCGGTGGCTTCGTCCAGGTTCTGGTAGCTGATCCAGCGCCAGCCGTGGCAGGCGATTTCGTGGCCAAGTTCGACAAAGGCGGCGGTCAGCTCGGGGTGGCGCTGCAAGGCCATGCCAACGCCAAACACCGTCAGCGGCAGGCCGCGCTTTTCAAACTCGCGCAGGATGCGCCACACGCCCACGCGCGAGCCGTATTCGTAAATGCCTTCCATGCTCATGTGCCGCTCAGTGAAGCTGGGTGGGTTGAACATCTCAGACAAAAATTGCTCCGAGCCGCCATCGCCGTGCAGCACGGCGTTCTCGCCGCCTTCTTCATAGTTCAGCACAAACTGCAAGGCCACGCGCGCTCGCCCCGGCCACTGCGGATGCGGCGGCTTGCGGCCGTAGCCAACGAGGTCGCGGGGGTAGGGGGCGGTGGCGTCGTAAGTCATGGGGGTGGCTTCGGGTTTAAAAGTTGGCGCTTTAAGACAAGGCCATCGAGATGTCGTTGGACGGTACTTTGCGGTCAAAAGTCAGGTTGGCTTCCACGTGCAACAAGTGGTCGTTCATCAGTCGCACGGCTGTGTCTTCGTCGCGGGCGGCCAGCGCCTTGACGATCAGCGCATGCTCTTCATGCGAGTGCGCCGCAGCCGCGCTGGACTGGTACATGAGCGTGATGAGGGCGCAGCGTGAGATCAGCTCGCCCAGCATTTGCGCCAGCACGGTGTTGCCCATGAGCTCGGCCATGCGCACATGAAAGTCGCCCAGCAGTTCGTTGCGGCTGGACACGTCGGCGCTGTCTACCGCGGCTTGCTCGCGTGCCACGTGGTCTTTGAGCGTCTTGATGCGCGCCGGCGTGCTTTCGCGCACAAAGGCGCGTGTCATTTCGGCCTCCAGCATGCGGCGCACGGCAAACACCTGCTTGGCCTCGTCGACGGAGGGCGCCGCCACAAAAGCGCCGCGCGCCGGCTCCAGCCGTATCAAGCGGTTTTGCGACAGCTGAAACAGCGCCTGCCGTACCAGCGTGCGCGACACCCCAAAGTGGTCTGCGAGTTTTTGCTCTGCCAGTTTGGTGCCGGGGTGCAGGCGGTGCTCGACGATGGCCTTGGTCAGGGCTTCGACGATGGCGTAGGTGGTGGACGATTCCATCGGCCGATAATAGCCGAAAGCCAAATTTTGTATACACTTTTGGTAAACCAAACGCTGGCTTGCCCGGGCAGCCAGCGCCCACCACCCGAACAAGGATTGACCATGGGCTTGAGCACACACGTACTGGACACCATGCACGGCACGCCGGCTGCCGGCATGGCGGTAGAACTGCACACCACGCAGGGTGAAACCAGCACGCTGGTCAAGCGCTTTGTGCTGAACGCCGATGGCCGCAACCCCGACGGTCCGCTGTATGACAACGCCAGCTTGAAGACCGGTACCTACCGCCTGGTGTTTGATGTGGCGGGCTATTTCAAATCACGCGGGGTCCAGCTGCCCGAGCCGCCGTTTTTGAACAAGGTGAGCCTGGACTTTGGCGTGGCCGATGCTAGCGCCCACTACCATGTGCCGCTGCTGGCCAGCCCGTGGAGCTACTCGACTTACCGCGGCAGTTAAACCGCCGGTGAACGTTCAGTCCTGGCCTTCGGTCAGGGTGTCGAGCTGAAACTTGCCGCTTGAATGCCACAGCCAGGTGTCGGTGTAAACCACCCGGCCCATGCGCACCGGGGCCGGAAACGGAGAAGCCTGCCTGATAGTGCGCTCTATCTCGCGCATCACCTCGGGCGCGTGGCGCGGCGCCCGCATCCAGTCCAGCCCGATCACATGGCCTTGCGGGTCCAGCTCCACATTGAGCACCGCTACGGCGTAGAGCATGGGCGGCATTCGACCCCGGTAAACCCGCTCTGAGTTCAAGCCGTAAAGATGCTTGGCGCCGTACTGCCGGTAAGCCCGCGGCGTGGTGGCGGTAGAGACAGCCCGCGGCGCAGGCTCTACGGCGACGGGCGCAGGGGGTGGTGCTACGGGTGCGGACGGCAGCACCATCACCGGAGCTGGTTCGGGTGCCGCTATCGGTGCCGGTGCCGGAGCAGGCGCGGGTACCGGCGCGGACACTGGCGGGCTGGCGCAGCCCGCCAAAAGAGCAACCAATGCAGTCATCCAGACACCGGCACACCATCCAACGCGACGGGTCCGCAAGCGAAATGCGAAAACACAATAGGACATAAGACTCCCAGGTTGTCAGTGCCAGCCGCAGCGTGCGCGCGGTTTCAAGCTGATAGAATCACGGCTCGATTCACAGGAGAGGTGGCAGAGTGGTCGAATGTACCTGACTCGAAATCAGGCGTACCGCAAGGTACCGTGGGTTCGAATCCCACCCTCTCCGCCAGAACAAAGACCTCAAACCTGCTCAGCAGACCTTGAGGCAGCCTCAGGCCCCGCACCACGCGGGGCTTTTTGCTTTGGGCTCCTGATCCGACCTGCGGCGGTTCCCCGAAAAAGCCGTCTCAAACCCCGTTTGTCTCAACACCTCCGGACGATGACGACAGCCGCTGCGCCTTGCACAAGGCGCGACCAGATGAGCAGCGCCGGGGTGGCGGCTGCATCCGCGCAGTCCTGCTCCCCGGTCATGCCGTTTCAAGCCTCAGTGCCTTGATGCCCAAAAGGGTCTTGCTGGCCTTCGCTGCGACCCGTGCTTGCCATAGATCGTATGCAGCCTGCTGAGCCAGCCACACCTCAGCCGCCCCGCCATGGTCACGCCCCAGCCAACGCTCAATGCGCAGTGCCATTGAAGGGCTGATCGCGGCCCGCCCATTGACTACCTTGGACAAAGTCGTCCGGTCGACGCCCAACTGGGCAGCTGCTTCGCCCACCTGCAGATCCAAGGCAGGCAGGATGTCGTCCCTCAAAGTGAGGCCAGGGTGGGGTGGGTTGAACATCGAACTCATAAACACCTCAGTGGTAATCCTGGTAGTCCACCAGGATGGCATCGCCGTTTTCAAACGCAAAGGTCAGACGCCAGTTGCCGTTGACGCTGATCGACCACTGACCAGACAGGCCGCCCTTGAGGGGATGCCAGTCCCACCCAGGACGGTTCATGTCTTCGGGCTTTGTGGCCGCGTCCAACGCAGACAGTTGCCGAGCCAGGCGCGGGGCATGAGCGGCTTGGATCCCGGCACGCGAGCCGGACTTGAAGAAGCGCTCGACGCCCTTGTGCCTGAAGCTTCGAATCATCCTGATGATTGTAGTGCGTAGCGCCACGCGCAGCAAGTGCGGCAGCAATCCAGTGGGGGTTCGAATCCCCGTCCCCACCAAAAACAGGGGGTCTGAAAACCGAGCGAGTTAGTTAGACAATCGCTTCTGGGCCGCCAGTGACTTCTTTCAATATTTCAATCCTTCAAACCCCTGTTTGTAAGCTGTTGATCTGATAAAGTTTTTTCTTCCAAAGCTTCCCTCGATTTTGAAGAAAGTACCCATTGAATGGGGTACTCGAACTCTTGAGACTGCTTTCTGCTCAAAACCTCTTGACTGAGCCAGTTCAAAACCTGAATTTGAACCGTACCCATTCCATGCGGTTTTAAGCTATGTTGCCCTGCCGTTTTGGTTGGCACTTTGGGGGGTATTGGCGGTGCATCATGCGTACAGTTGTTAAAAACACTTGTCAGGACGATGTCCGGACGCTATGATGGATCAACTGTCCAAAAAAGGGTTGCCATGACTGCAGTCATTCACTCCAAATCTGAGCGCATCGATGTACGCGCCAGCGCGCCCGTGAAGCAATTGCTTCAGGAAGCAGCACGTGTGGCACACAAAAATGTGAGCGAGTTTTTGCTCGACGCGGGCATCATCGCGGCCAACCAGACCTTGGCAGACCGCACCCGTTTCGAGCTGAGTGACGAGCAGTGGCTGGCGTTTCAGGCTGCACTGGATCAGCCCGTGAGCGCCAAGCCCAAGCCCAAGCTCAAGAAACTGTTGTCTGAGCCTGGGCTGCTGGGTTGAGTTCGCGGGCTTACGAGCCAGTTCGCAAACTGGCCGGTTCGGACGCTGTTGAGTCCTTTGATTGTGGCCAGAGCGCACTGAACCAGTTTTTGCAGCGCTTTGCGCTCGTCAACCAAAAATCCAACAGCGCGCAAACCTACGTGAGCTGCCAATCGGGCTCGGTCCTTGGTTTCTACAGCTTGGCGGTTGGCAGTGTCGAGCCATCCAATGCGGCACCGCGTGTGACCAAAGGCATTCCACAACACCCCGTGCCGGTGATGATTCTGGCCCGGCTTGCCGTGGACCTTCAGCACCAAGGCGCAGGGCTTGGCAAAGCACTGCTCAAAGATGCGCTGCTGCGCACAGCGCAGGCGGCGGATATTGCCGGGATTCGTTCACTGTTGGTTCACGCCAAGGACGAGCCTGCCAGGCAGTGGTATCTCCATTGGGAGTTTGAACCCAGCCCATCTGACCCGTTTCACCTGTTCCTTTTAATGAAGGACATCAAGGCCATGTCTGGCAAAGCCTGAGATAAAAGTTCCGGTAATTTGGCCGGTTGATAAATCGCGCAAAGACCACGAAGTCGAAGCTTGCTCAGCAGTCCATGCGCACAGCAGGACTCGAATCAAGATTCAAGTTCCCTCTGTAAGTCAATCCAAGCTGGGTCAAAACTCAGTAAAAAAGGGATGTTGAGACGAGGCATGTGGCATCGCAATTGTTTTTCGCCGCCAGTTTGCGTCTGAAAGCTTGGATTGACATGCGCGCATGGCAACTACGTGATCTTTTTTGAATCCACGACAGAGCAGGTCGTACTCGACGATATAAGGCGCTGTCGGGTTGCGCACATGGTAGTTCTGATGTTCGGCTTCGGCGGCATAAAAGGCCGTGAAGGGGCTGACTTGGGTGACGATTTTCCCGGGCAGAAACCCGGCTGCATCCAGCTGAGTGATGTAGCGCTCAAGCTGCTGCTGTGCGGCGCCTTTGTAAAAAGCTGCCGAGCGGTACTGCGGGCCCACATCGGGATGCTGGCGGTCCAGCTGGGTCGGGTCATGAGCGACAGAAAAAAAGATTTGCAGCAGTTGGGCGTAGCTGATTTGCCGGGGGTCAAAACGGATGCTGACAACCTCGGCATGGCGGGTGATACCGCTGCTGACCATCTGGTAATTGGCTTGCCCGGCTTCGCCACCGGCATAGCCTGCCACCGCCTGCAGCACGCCCCGAGTATGCTGAAAAACGGCCTGAACACCCCAAAAGCAGCCGCCGGCAAAAACGGCAGTCTCCGATTGAAGCGTCTCGGGCGGCAGGCCGGCAAGCACCTCGGCGGCATGCCTCGAACAACAGATTGGACTTGCGTTCGGGATCGGGCAGGGGCTTTGTCATGGGGTGCTAACGCTTAACGAATCGTTAGCGCCTGTGTCAGGCTGTAGGTGTCAGCGTGCCAAATTAAGAATCGCCCCAAACCTCGTTAGCGGTTTCAATCACCAGGCGTAATTTGTTCTTTTGGTCTTCCACCGCAATGTTGTTGCCGTGCACGGTGGAGCTGAAGCCGCACTGCGGCGAGAGTGCCAGCTGCTCCATCGGTACGTATTTGGCGGCCTCGTCAATGCGTCGCTTGAGCGTGTCTTTCGACTCCATCTGACCGAACTTGGTGGTCACCAGGCCCAGCACCATGGTCTTGCCTTTGGGTAGAAAGCGCAATGGACGGAAGTCGCCGCTGCGGTCATCGTCGTATTCTAAAAAGTAGGCGTCGATATTCATTTCAGACAGCAGCGCTTCGGCTACGGGCTCATAGTTGCCGGCGGCTGCATGTGTGCTTTTGAAGTTGCCACGGCACAGGTGCATGGCCATCGTCATGCCTGCGGGCTTTTGCGCGACAACTAAATTGATGAAGTTGGCGTAACGGTGGGCCAGTTCATTGGGATCGTCACCACGGCTAAGTGCCGCTGCACGCATTTTGTCGTCGCACAAATACGCCAAGTTGGTGTCGTCCATTTGCACGTAGTTGCAACCTGCGGCGCTCAAGCTTCGCAGCTCGTCACCATAAGCTTTGGCAACGTCTTCGTAGAACGCTGGCTCCAGCTCGGGGTAGGCTGTGCGGCTGATGCCTGCACGCCCGCCGCGAAAGTGCAGCATGGTGGGCGAGGGAATGGTGACTTTGGCCGTATGGCCTGCGCTAACTTGCGATTGAAGGTATTTGAAGTCGGCCAATTGAATCTGCTTGGCATGGGTGACTTTGTCTACAACGTGAATTGCTGGCGGCGCTAAATGCTCGACGCCATCCGCACCCACGGTGAGCGTGACTTCACCGACTTTGACGCCACCCAGTTGCTCGAGAAAATCGAGATGGAAATACGTGCGGCGAAATTCGCCATCGGTA
>JAIPDA010000008.1 GCA_021737905.1 Rhodoferax sp. | reverse complement strand
TGCAAACGGGCAAACGACAGAAACAGGCCGGAAAAACGACCGTTTTCGGCCTTCCAGGGGCGTGATCGGCGCGGGCGTTTCAACACGGGAGACATATTCGCTTATGTCGGGCTCTCAAATTGAGTTTTGGACATGATCCATAGGAGACTTGAAACCCTCGAATTCTTTTTCATTATGCATACCTCCCCTGCGCTGGATGGTGGCGCTTCACACCGGAAGAAAAAGCATTGCTGCGTGTCATGCGCATGGTTTCAGACTGGATTGAACTTTGACCTGCTCTTTGCGATTGCGTCAGAATAAGCAGCATGAAAGCCAAAGCCATCGTTTTTGAAGCCCCTCATTCACTGTCTGTTCGTGAACTCGAACTTGCCCCCATGGGGCCCCGCGATTTAGAAGTCACTGTTGCTTTCAGTGGCATCAGCACCGGCACAGAGCGCTTGCTCTGGGAGGGCACCATGCCGCCTTTCCCTGGCCTGTCCTACCCCCTGGTGCCTGGTTATGAAACGGTAGGCACCATCGCCAAGATGGGCGCAGAAGTCACTGGCTGGGCGGTCGGTGACTCGGTTTTTTTACCGGGCTCCTACGCCTTTCAAGGCGTGCAAAACATATTCGGCGGCTCTGGCGAGCGCCTGGTGGTGCCGCATGAGCGGGCCGTCAAACTGGACCCGGGTTTGGGTGCCAAGGGCGTGCTGCTGGCCCTGGCTGCCACGGCACATCATGTGTTCACGGTGGGCCGGGATAATTTGCCCTTGGCCTACCCGGACTTGATCATCGGTCACGGCATCATGGGCCGTCTGTTGGCGCGCATGGTGGTTGCTGCTGGCAAGCCGGCACCTGTGGTGTGGGAAACGCAGGCCGTTCGCCAAAAAGGCGCTTTGGGCTATGAAGTCATTCACCCCGATCAAGATGTGCGCAAAGACTACCGCTGCATTTGCGACGTCAGCGGAGACTCGGGTATTTTGAACCGGGTCATTCCGAAAATGGCAGCCGGTGGTGAGGTCGTATTGGCCGGCTTTTACAAACAGGATTTGTCCTTTGCCTATGCCCCGGCCTTTATGCGCGAAGCCAGTATCCGCGTGGCAGCGCAATGGAAAAAACATGATCTGGATGCTGTCGTGGCCATGTTTCATGACGGCAGCCTACCGCTCGAAGGCCTCATCACACACACCGAAAAAGCAGCGCATGCGCAACGTGCCTACGAGATCGCCTTTGGTGACCCGGAGTGCCTCAAAATGATTGTTGAGTGGCTTTAAAAACTGGAGTTGGGGCAACCGCCAGCGCGAGGGCCGACCCGCTTTTGCGCAAGCACTGCCCGCCAAAGCCACGCAGCAAAGCCTGGGAATCCGTTTGTAGTAACTCAGCGACCGGCTGACTAAAAGACGGCGTGATCGCCTCTGTCGGGAACGCCTTCACCCTTGACCCAGCGCTCGTAAGCATCCAACAGGGTTTGCGTGCCATGCGACGGCGTGGCCTCGGCGTCGTAGCGTTGGGCAGCGGCATCCCACAAAAGCATGGACTCCGTGGCGTAATAGCGCCCGATACGGGCCAGCTCAGCCTTGTCGGCGGCGCCAGGCACGACTTTGCCAATCCAGCTCAAGAGCGTGATGATGACGTCCAGCAGACTCACGGGCACACTCTTGAAACGAACGGGCTTGCCCATGAGCGCAAACAGATGCTCTCCCTGCTGACGCGGTGTGATCGCCGGACCGGGGCCACCAATGGGCAAGATGCAGTTGTGCCGACTTTCTTCTTCAAGGCAACCGGCCAGAAAATCACCCAGATCCTCATCGCTGATGGGTTTGCAAGCGGTGAGCTTGCCGTCGCCAAACAGCAAAAAAGGTTTGCCATCTTTGACCCTTTGCAGCTGACCTGACAAAGATTTAAAAAATGCAGTGGGCCGCACGATGGAGTAGACCAGCCCGGAGTCGATCAGGGCTTTTTCAAAAGCCAGTTTGGCATGCTGAAAACCCAGCAAGGGTTTTTGCACACAGATGGCAGATAGCTGCACAAATTGACGCACCCCCGCGAGTTTGGCAGCCTGCAGCACATCCACATGCGCCTGGTGGTCGACCCGCCAGGCGTCTTTTGGCCTGCCGGTTCGTGAAGCCATGCAAGAGACAACTGCATCAAATTGTTCGCCTGCAAAACCGTCATGCCGCAAAGATTGAGGGTCGCAGGCATCGCCCCAACGGATAGTGGCGCCGGCCAGTTGCGCAGACAAGTCAGGTTCCAGACCATTTTTGCCTTGGCGGGGTCGCAGCAGGCACACGACATGATGGCCGCGCTGGAGCAGTGCACGCGCAGTGGCTCTGCCGATCGTGCCGGTTGCGCCCAGCAAGAGCACCCGCTGTGATGCGCCGGGCTGAAGCTTCAAGGGAGAAGAAGATGCGGGCACTTCAGTCATCACATCATGAGCAAAGGTTCTAAAACCATGGATGTCTTAATCTAGTAGATGTCCTGTCTTCACAAAGATGATGCAACCTTCCTTACTGAAAGGTTTGTGCAGACTCATGTGAGGACTTCTGATCCAAGATCCTGCGGGATAGCGACCGTGCTCATCTTCAAAAACGCCATCCACCACAAAAATCTCTTCTCCGCCATAGTGCCTGTGGGGGTTGAAATAAGTTTGGGGTGCCCATCGAACCAAGGTGGAGCCACTGCCCTGTTGCATGAGTGGCATCACAGTGAGTCCCGAAACCATGCCTTGGTGCCAAGTGGCTGCATGAGTGTCAATGACTTCTCGCTCCAATTGATCTGACCCCAGGTGTCGCAACTTCACGAAAAGCACGCACCCAGACTCACTGAAAGGCGCATGCGAAGAACCCGGCGGATTCATGATGTAGGTGCCGGCGCAATAGTGGCCAGCCTCATCACTGAATGTTCCATCCAATACAAATATCTCTTCCCCAAGCTCATGAAGATGCGCCTGGAACTTAGAACCTGGCTTGTATCGAACGATAGAAGTTGCCTTAGCTACCTCATCGCCTTGGCGCTCAAGCATGCGCCTTTCTACCCCCGATTCGGGGCTGGCGATCCAAGGCAACTCATGGTGATTGATCACGACCCTTTGGCTGTAATCGGCGTTGATATTCATGGGCCTGATACGAAGTGATGAAGCAGTTTAAAGCAATGAAAAAAACTCCGGCATTTCTGACGGGGGCTTGGAAGGTGGTGGGCCCACCAGGACTTGAACCTGGGACCAAAGGATTGTGAGCAGCTTCAAGAAATAAACGCTATTACAAATCAATAGGTTATGTGGTCGTCTTCACCGCTTTAATTCTTGATTTCACTTTCTTCTACAAAAGCCAAAACCGCCTCCAGCATGCGCCGCACATACGGCTGCACACCAACCGCCACAGAGGGCAAGTAGTCAAAGGGCCAACTTTCCTGCATGTAGCTACATTGAGTCATCTCCAACTGCACCGCATGAATGCCGTGCGTCGGGTTGCCATGTTGGCGAGTGATGTACCCACCCGTGAATCGACCGTTCAGCACAGCCGTGTAGCCAGCAGCGGCTTGGCCAATTGTCAAAAGTTGCTTGGCCAGTACAGGACTGCAGCTGGCACCGTTGGCGGTACCCAGGTTCAGATCGGTCAGGCGTCCTTCAAAAAACCGTGGGAGCACCGAACGGATCGAATGCGCGTCCCACAGTGCTGCTACACCGTGCTCGGCTTTCATACGGGCCAGCTCTTGGGCCAGTTGCGCATGATAGGGCTGCCAAATGGCTTCACGCCGCTCGGCAATTTCGGCATCCCCCGGAACATCGACTGGATCGCGGTACAGCGGCTGGTCGTCAAACAAGTCCACCGGGCACAAGCCAGTGACGCTTTGTCCCGGATACAGACTGCTGCCATCCGGCGGGCGGTTCAGGTCGATCACAAAACGCGAATGCGTGGCCACCAGCACCGAGGCCCCTAGCGCATCGGCAAAATCGTACAAACGCTCCAAATGCCAATCGGTATCGGGCACTCGCTGGGCTTCGTCGGTAAGACGGGCTGCCAATGCAGGCGGCACATGCGTGCCCACATGAGGCATCGAGATCAACAGTGGCCGTGTACCCTGTCGAAAACGAAATGGAGGTACGGTGGTCTGAAAAGTCATGGTGTCTTCTTCAGTAATTGTTGACGTGCTGCCACCCCGCCGCGCAGGGCACTCTCGTGCAAGGCGTGGCGCCCCGATTGAACTCTTAAGCGACCGCTCACCCAAACTTGCAGCAGAGCAGATTGGCGGTGGCTGGCAAAAACATGGGCTGATAGCATGGCTTCGGGCGAGGGCAAATCGCGCACCAGTAGATGCTGGGCATCAAGTTCCATAAAGTCGGCCTGTTGACCTACGGCCATACCGGCCACTGGGCGCGCACTGGCCTGGGCACCACCGGCTACAGCTGCCAGCATCATGGCGGTGGCCACCGAAGGCTGATCGATGGAGGCAAGCACATTGCGCTGACGTGTGGCCAAGCGCTGGCTGTATTCGAGCAGCATCAGTTCTTCGGCGGCGTTGACGCAAGCGTGGCTGTCCGAGCCCACCCCCCATCGCCCACCACCTTGCAACCAACTTGCAGCATCAAAAATACCATCGCCTAAATTGGCTTCGGTGCTCGGGCACAGGCCCGCCACGGCACCTGTGCGAGCGGCGCGCACACTTTCCTCGGGCGTCATGTGGGTCGCATGCACCAGGCACCAACGCGCATCAACTGGCGCGTGTTCCAGCAACCACTGCACCGGTCTTTGGCCGCTCCAGGCCAGGCAGGCATCGACCTCGGCAGTTTGTTCCGCGATATGGATGTGCACAGGTGCCGCCGTGTCCATGGCGTGCAAACCAGCCAATGCTTCGCGCAAGCTGTCTGGCGGCACGGCGCGTAAAGAATGGGGTGCCAAGCCCAAGCGCGCACCCTGAGCTTCGCACAAGGGTTTCAACTTTTGCAGCAAAGCCAGCATGTTGTCGGTCGAGCGAATGAAGCGTCGCTGACCCTCGCTCGGTGGTGTACCGCCAAAGCCACTGGTCTGGTAGAGCACGGGTAACAAGGTGAGACCTATGCCTGCGCGGGCAGCCGCACGCAGTAGACACATCGACAAAGCGGCATCGTCGGCATAGGGGCGACCATCGTGGTCGTGGTGCACATAATGAAATTCACAAACGCTGGTGTAACCCGCCTCCAGCATCTCCACATACAGGCTGGTGGCGATAGCTTCAAGTTCATCGGGCGTGATGGCTGCCGCAAAGCGGTACATCAGGCTGCGCCAGCTCCAAAAGCTGTCTTGCGCTGCCCCCCGGTATTCGGTCAGGCCACCAAACGCCCTCTGAAAAGCGTGCGAATGCAAGTTCGGCATGCCAGGCAATAAAGGGCCTGCGGTTTGAAGTGTGCCTGCCGGACAAGCAGCCTGGGTCTTTACGTCAGTCAACAAGCCTTGTTCGTTCCATGACAACAGCACATCACGCGCCCACCCCGTGGGCAACAAAGCGTGCGCGGCAAACAGGCTGCGCTCGTTCATGCCGCGCTCCGGTGCAAGCCCATGCCATCGACTGCCAAACGGCCCTGGCGCACCACACTGCAGGCCGGACGTTGACCCAACCAATAGGCGAGTTCAGCCACATCGCCCAAAGGCCAGAGCACAAAATTAGCGGTGCAACCAGCAGCAATTTGCCCGTGCGTTGCTTGCAAACCCAGAGCCTGCGCGGCATGGCGCGTCACACCCGCTAAGGCTTCAGGCACAGTCAAGCGGAACAGGGTGCAGGCCATGTTGAGCATCAGCAGCAAACTCAAAGCAGGCGAGGTACCTGGGTTATGGTCGGTGGAAACGGCCATGGGCACGCCCGCTGCGCGAAGGGCGGCAATGGGCGGCATGTGGGTGTCCCGCAAGGTGAAATAAGCGCCAGGTAAAAGCACTGCCACTGTGCCCGCCTGCAGCATGGCGGCGATGCCTTCAGCGCTCAGGTGTTCGATATGGTCGCACGACAGCGCACCGTAACGCGCTGCCAGCGCCGAACCGCCCATATCAGACAACTGCTCTGCATGCAGTTTGACCGGCAGACCCAGCGCTTGCGCTGCCTGAAACACCTGTTCGGTTTGCGCCAAGGTAAAGCCAATCGTTTCGCAAAACACATCCACCGCGTCTACCAAGCCTTCGGCGGCCAAGGCGGGCAGCATCTCTTCACACACCAAACGAATGTAGTCGTCGCTGCGCCCAGCGTACTCAGGGGGTAATGCGTGTGCCCCCAAAAACGTAGTGCAAACAGTGACGCCAAAAGCCTGTCCTAAACGCCGGGCCACACGCAGTTGCTTGCGCTCGTGTTCCAAGCTCAGGCCATAACCCGATTTGATTTCGATGGCGCAAACGCCCTCGGCCAGCAAAGCTTGCAATCGTGGAACGGCCGCATCGAACAAGGCATCTTCGTTCGCCAGTCGCGTGGACTTGACGCTGGACACAATGCCGCCCCCAGCCCGCGCCACCTCTTCGTAGCTCGCCCCGGCCAGGCGCATGGCAAATTCGTTGGCACGTTGGCCGCCGTACACCAGGTGCGTGTGGCAGTCGATGAGGCCTGGCGTGACCATGGCGCCTTGGCCGGCATGTTTGGGCAGTTGTCGGTAATCGTCTGGCAATTCGGCGTAAGCGCCCACCCAGGCAATGGCCCCTTGCTCGACCACAATGGCCGCATCAGACATAGCGGGCAAGCCTGCGCCCAAGGCCTCAGGAGCTAAATGCAGGTCATGCCAAATGCCATCGGCGCTGGGCCACGAATCAGGAATTAACGAAACGCTCATGGTCAAAGAAAGTGAAGTGTCAAGGCCAGCAGCGCAGCATCGCAGCTTTGCGGACGCAGTCGCCACGCCAAAGAAGCATCGGTCCACCAAAGACCTTGCTGCGACATGAGCGTCTCCTCAGCAGTGGATTGCAGCTGCCAACTTCCCTCAACAGCCATCAACAAGCCATGGGATGCGGCAGGTACATCGCAGGCACTGCGTATCACCTTGAGTGAAGCGCTGCACACTGCACGGCGGGTCATGACGTTGAAATCGTGGCAGTTCCCAGTAAGCAAGCGGGCATGGATGGAGTCCTCGCCCGTAAAGACAAAGGGCGCTAGCGGCACATTTAGCAGGTGATCTACCTGACCGTCCTGGCTCTGCAAATGCACGCCCCCGCCATTGAGTAGTGTGATGATACGGTCAACACCAGGAAATATCGAAAACGGACCCTCACTGGCGATCTGCGCAATACTCACTCGCCAGTCAAAATCGCCCATGCCTGCGCCAAGGGGTTGGCAGACGATCTCACGCGTCACGCCACCACCGTTCTTCCAAGGCATGGCGGGCAAATCATGAACATTGAATCTGTTCAGCGTCATGGGTTTAACCCGGTCACTTGCTTGGCGATTTCAGGCTTGCAGATGCCATCTTCACTTGATCATGGGCAGCTTCAGTCCCTGCTTTTTGGCAGTGGCAACGGCCAGCTCGTATCCAGCATCGGCGTGACGCATCACACCAGAGCCGCAATCATTGACAAGCACGCGCGCCAGTCGCTCGGCAGCAGCATCGGTGCCATCGGCCACGATGACCATGCCCGAGTGTTGCGAATAACCCATGCCCACGCCGCCGCCATGGTGCAGGCTGACCCAACTTGCACCCCCTGCGGTATTGAGCAAAGCGTTCAGCAGTGGCCAGTCGCTCACGGCGTCTGTTCCGTCTTTCATGGCTTCGGTCTCGCGGTTGGGGCTGGCCACCGAGCCGGTGTCCAAGTGGTCGCGACCGATCACGATCGGGGCTTTCAGCTCGCCCGTACGCACCATCTCGTTGAAGGCCAAGCCCGCCACATGCCGCTCGCCCAAGCCCAACCAGCAAATGCGCGCAGGCAGGCCCTGAAAGCTGATGCGCTTGCGCGCCATGTCGAGCCAGCGGTGGGTGTGCGTGTTGTTAGGGAAAAGCTCCTTGATCTTGGCATCTGTTTTGTAGATGTCTTCCGGGTCACCCGACAAAGCCACCCAGCGAAATGGGCCCTTGCCCTCGCAGAACATGGGGCGAATATAAGCTGGCACAAAACCCGGGAAATCAAACGCGTTTTTGACGCCATGGTCGAACGCCACCTGGCGAATGTTGTTGCCGTAATCCACTGTTGGAATGCCCATAGCTTGAAAATCTAGCATGGCTTGCACCTGGGTGGCGCAGCCTTGCGACGCATCGGCCGTTAAGCAGGCATGCTGCGCAGGGTCGTGCTGAGCAGCTTTCCACTGTGACACTGTCCAGCCTGGAGGCAAATAGCCGTTGATCAAATCGTGCGCCGAGGTCTGGTCCGTCACGAGGTCAGGGCGCATGCCACCTGCCTTGGCGCGCCGGACTAACTCGGGCAGTATTTCGGCGGCATTGCCGAGCAAGGCTATGGACACCGCCTCTTTAGCGGCCATGTGATGCGCCAGTATGGCCAAGGCCTCGTCGATGTCTTTGGCCTGCTTGTCCACATAGCGGGTACGCAGACGGAAGTCGATGCTGCTTTGTTGGCATTCAATGTTCAGCGAGCAGGCACCGGCCAGCGTGGCGGCTAAAGGCTGTGCCCCGCCCATGCCACCCAGACCAGCCGTCAGAATCCAGCGGCCAGTCCAGTCGTTGTGGTAATGCTGGCGACCGGCTTCCACAAAGGTCTCGAAGGTACCTTGCACGATGCCTTGGGTGCCGATGTAAATCCACGAGCCCGCAGTCATCTGCCCGTACATGAACAGGCCCTTGCGGTCGAGTTCGTTGAAGTGCTCCCAATTGGCCCACTTGGGCACGAGGTTGGAGTTGGCAATCAGCACGCGAGGTGCGTTAGCGTGCGTCTTGAAAACGCCCACTGGTTTGCCTGACTGAATGAGCAAGGTCTCGTCTTCATTCAGGTCTTTGAGCGAGGCCAAAATCTGGTCAAAGCAAGCCCAGTCGCGGGCAGCACGACCAATGCCGCCGTACACCACCAAACTTTGCGGATTCTCTGCCACTTCTGCGTCAAGGTTGTTTTGCAACATGCGGTAGGCCGCTTCTGTGACCCAATTTTTGCAAGACAAGGTGCTGCCACGTGGGGATCGAACCACACGCGTAGGGTCCATTCTGGAATCGATGTTGAGTGTCATTTTTTAATCAGAGAAGTAGAAAGATAGCGATTTAATGCATGCCAAGATAGGCTTCGGCGAGCTTGGGGTCGTTGCGGGCCGCTTCGGCTGTACCTTGCCACACGGTGCTGCCAGACTCCAATACACAGATGTTGTCTGCAATTTTCAAGACGCGCTCGGTGTTTTGCTCCACCAGCAACACGGTCATACCATCGCGCCTGAGTTGAATGAGCGCTTGGTAGCAGAGATCAATGATCTTGGGCATCAAGCCTAAAGACAACTCATCGATCATGATCAGGCGGGGACGCGTCATCAGGGCGCGGCCAATGGCCAACATTTGCTGCTCGCCACCCGACAAGTTCCCCGCCAATGAGTTCAAGCGTTCGCCTAAACGCGGAAACAAAGCAAGGACACGGTCTCGATCATGGATAAAAACTTTCGCGGATTGCACCATGCCCCCCACCCGAAGATTGTCCTGGACCGTCAGGTCTTTGAACAAGCGACGACCTTCGGGAGAAATGGCAATGCCATTGCGCACGCGTTCGGTTGGGTCCAAGTTTGAAATGTCTTGTCCGTCCAAATGGATAACGCCGCCTTGCTGTTTCACATGGCCCGCTATGCACATGAGTGTTGAAGACTTACCAGCGCCATTGGCGCCCAGAAGCCCCGTGATGGTTCCAGATTGCAAGGAAAGTGTGAGGCCATGCACAGCCTGAAATGCGCCATAGCCACAAGAAATTGAATTTAGCTCAAGCACTTTGTGTCTCCAAAGTTGCATGTCCCTGCGCGGCGGACGCGCCAAACGCATCACCACCCAGATAGGCAGCTCGTACGGCCGGGTCGGCCATGACCTCTCGCGGATCGCCGTCGCCAATTTTCTTGCCGTTGTCGAGCACGACCAGGCGCTGGCAAATTCTCATGACCTCGCCCAGGTTGTGTTCAATGAGCACAATGGTCAAACCCTGCTGGTTGATTTCGGCAATGGTCGTTGCCAACGCGCGCGCTTCCTGAGAGTTCAAACCGGCCAAGGGTTCATCCAACAGCAGCAGACGGGGTTTGAGTGCAAGCGCGCGCGCCAACTCCAAACGTTTGAGAACACCGAGGGGCTGAATACCAGGACTTTGCGAAGCCATGCTGACGATGCCCACACGCGCCAACTCAGTTTGTGCAATGGCAAGCTCTCGCTCGGTGGAGACATTGAGCAAGGCCCGCAGAGGACTGATGGTCTTATCGCTGGCCGCGGCGAGTGCAACGTTTTCTTCAATGCTGATGTCGCGCAATGGTCTCACCAATTGCTGTGACAAGGACATACCGCGTTGGATACGTTTGTGAATAGGCAAGCCGTTGAGTGATTCTCCACCCAGCAACACGCTGCCTACTGTCGGTTGAACCACGCCAATGATGGCGCGCATCATGGTGGTCTTGCCGGCTCCGTTGGGGCCAATCAATCCCAATAAATCACCTTGTTGAACATCAAACGACACATCGTCTACGGCAGTCAAGCCACCAAAACGAACGGTAACACCGGTCACTTGCAACAGAGGCGCACTGGAGGTGGAAAGATTCACGGTTTCCCCCTCACAGGCAAGGACGATGTTGGGAAAAGGCGTGCCGCTAAACCGGCCATCCCTTCAGGCGAGAATCGCATCATGACAAACAACAATCCGCCATACACCAACAATTTGTAATCGCCGATGACCTGAAACCAGGCCGGTAGCACGGATAGCAATGCCGCTGCAATGATCACGCCTGGCACAGAGCCAATACCGCCAAAAACCACCATGGACAAAACGGTGATGGACTCAACAAAGCCAAAACTTTCAGCACCGATAAACGTCAGGTGATAGGTATAAAAAGCACCAGACATGCCAGCTAGAGCGGTGCCCATGGCAAAAGCTGCAAGTTTGTAGCGCGGCACGTCTATACCAAGCACCCGCATCGTATCTTCGTCTTCGGCAATACCATTAAATACGCGTCCCATCCAGCTGCGCTTGATGTAAACACTGAGCGCAGCAACGAATGCACACATGAGCAATGCAAGGGCCATAAAGCCCACACGTCCCAGTCCATGGTCTGGAATGGACGAAATGCCCAACTCGCCGCCCAAGAACTCCTGCTGACGAACGATGCCCACAAAAAGAAAGCCTACGCCCATGGTGGTGATGGCCAGAAAATCAGCGCGCACCCGCAATGAGGCCAGCCCCACCAACACGCCCAATAGACCCGCGAGGACCATGGACACAGGCAAAGTAGCGAGAAACGGCCATCCTGCTTTTCCCAACATGGCGGCGGCGTAAGCGCCGATGCCCTGGAAGGTGGCATGCCCCAAACTGATCTGACCACAAAACCCTGTGATCAAATTCAGTGAGAGTGCAAACATCACGGCGATGGCCATGGTCGTGATCAGTGAAATTTCATAGTTCATAGCATGTCCTTCTGAATCAGCTGCGGGCAAACAAGCCCTGAGGACGCACCATCAACACCGCAATCAAAAAGGCAAATGCAATCGCATTACGGTCAAGAATGTCGCCAAGATAAATGGTCCCAAAAGCCTCAATGACGCCGAGCAACAGCGCAGCAGCAAGCGTGCCTGGCACCGAGCCAAGCCCGCCAAGTACGATGATCGCCAGTGCTTTGTAAGATGGCACGCTACCCATGGTGGGCTCGACCAAATTGTTCAAAAGAGCAACCCAAACACCCGCAAATCCCGCCAAAGCCGAGCCCACGAAAAAGTTGATGTCGCGCACTTTGAGCAAGGAAATTCCAAACGATTGCGCCATCTGCGGGTCAGAGACAGTGGCTTGACAGGCGATACCAATTCGGGTTCGCGCCTGAAGCCAAGCAAGCACACCAATGATGGATGCTGTGCTGACCATCACCAGTATCTCGGCCAGCTTAAATTGAAGCCCCCAACCAAGCACAAGTTGTTGTTGCAAAGCTGGATTGGTGAAGGACATGCCCTGTGCACCAAAGATAATGCGAAAAGCTTCCTCGGACGCAATGAACAAACCGATCGATGCAATCAGCGCCACGTAGGGAGGTTTAGAAAGCAGCGGTTGGTAAGCCAGTCGGAACATGGCCACGCCACCGAAGCCTGCCACCAAGGCTGCTATCAAAAAGCCCAGCGCCAAGCTTCCGCTGGCATTACATACCAACACACCGACATAACCACCAAGCGTGAACAGCGCCGCGTGCGCCACATGAAGAATACGCAAAAGACCGTAAACCAAGGTCAGCCCCAACGCCACGAGGGCGTAGATGCTGCCTTGAATCAAGCCCTGCGCGACGAGTTCAATCGCGAGCATAGGTGGGTTCCTAGCTTATTTGGCTTTGGTGGGAGGCGCAAGCAGCACAGCGTCTGAAATAACGGAATGGCGGCGGAAGGCTTTGTCTTTGACGATTTGCACTTGAATGTCTTTTTTCACTTCGTGCAGGTCATTGAAGGCCAGTTTGCCAATGGGCGTGCTGTAGTTGCCTGCAGCAATTGCATCGCGCAATGCAGCGCCGCCCTTGCCGCCGGTCTTCATCAAGCCGTCAATGGCCACCATTGTGGCGGTATACGACGAAGCAGCGACCATGTCGGCACCGGCGTTGTAGGCTTTTCTGTAGTCTGCCAGGAATGCCCTGGTGGCAGGTTCGGACGAGTCGCGATCCAGCGAAGTGGTGATGAGCGTGCCTTCAGACGCGGGGCCGGCGATTTCGATGAACTTGTCCGAGTCGTAGCCTTCCTGGCCGATGATTGGAACGGTAATGCCGGCTGCACGCAACTGGCTGACCAGAGGCCCGGCGTTGAAGAAGTAGCCCGAGGCATAGATCACTTCAGGGTTGTCGGATTTCACCTTGCTTACCAGAGCACCGAACTGCCGATCGGGCATGGCGTATTCGTATTCGTTGACGATATTGATGCCCAGCTTGGGAGCCGCGTCCTTGAAACCAGCAGCCAGTGCTTGACCAAAGTCATTCTTCACAGTAACAAGTACCGTGCGCTTCTTGCCCAGGTTCTGAACCAGCTTGGCGCCCCCGCGACCCTGGACTTCGCCCATGGACGAAACACGGAACATGTAGTCGCCCGCCAGTGTGATGTCGGGGTGGATGGCGTAAGCCACGACGTAAGGTATCTTGGCATTCTGAAAAATCGACGCGGCGGCTCGTGTGGAGCCCGAATACGAGCCAGAGACAGCCACAACGACTTGGTCCTTTTCAACCATCTTGGTGGCAGAGGGCACCGCCTCTTTCGCGACGCCTTGGTCGTCATAGATCACCAGCTCAATCTTCTGGCCAGCTACGCCGCCCTTGGCGTTGGCCTGTTCAACGGCCAACTTGGCGCCGTCCAGCGCGGATTTACCGTCGGCTGCAGCAAAACCCGTCAAGGGGACGTTGAAGCCCATCTTGATTTGCGCCCAGGCGGGTGTGGTAACTAAGGCCACCGCAGCAGCGACGGTCATTAAGGAAAAGCGAGCAGTGCGGAATTTCATGGTTAAGTCCTTTCGGGTGATGGCGTTGCTTTGAAGTCTACTTTTCAAAACTTGGTTAGTTGCATGTTTGTATAGACAAATAAATGATTTTGTGGAATATTGTCTATACAACTCTGCAAACCAGACTGTAATAAGAGCTAAGATTCGTGTCAATGCTCAATACAGCAACTACGGGAAAACACTTAAAAAATGCCCATGGCAACTCTGCAAACCAAACGCCAACCCGCCTACCAGGCCATCAAGGACCATGTTTTGTCCAAGATTCGTGATGGCGCCTGGACCGAAGGTGACGCCATACCTGCCGAAGAAAGCTTGGCTCGTCAATTTGGTGTTTCGCGCATGACAGTCAACCGTGCCATCAGGGAGTTGTCAGACGAGCAAATCGTTAAACGCATTCAAGGCTCTGGGACGTACGTAGCGCAGCACAAATACCAATCAACACTGGTTGAAATCCAAAACATTGCCGATGAGATCGCTGGTCGTGGTCATGAGCACCGCAGCGAGCTTCACTGCCTCGAGCGTTTAAAAGTCGGTGATGTGTTGGGCCGAAAATTTGGCTTGAAGCCCGGTCAAATGGTGTTTCACTCTGTGGTGGTTCACTTTGAAAACGAACAGCCAATTCAAGTGGAGGATCGGCATGTCAACCCGAGTGTGGCCCCGGACTACATGGCCCAGGACTTCAGTTGCTTAACGCCCAATGCTTACCTCATGCGCGCAGCCCCTTTGCAGGGCGTGAGGTTTGATATTGAAGCCTGCTTGCCGCCAGTGCACATCACGGAAATGTTGAATATTCCTGCTACTGAGCCGTGCCTGGTGTTGCACAGACAAACACAATCGATGGGACAAGTAGCGTCAGTGGCAATGCTGTGGCATCCGGCTTCACGCTACCGTTTTACTGGGCATTTTTGAGACAAGGCCAGTCGTTTCGGCTGCTAAATTGTATTTTTTAAGTCAAGGTCCACACCTCACGACGCAGAGACTTTGAGCGGCGCTTGATTACATTGAAGATTTCATTTCACCGTTGACAAGTTCAAAGAAGTAATTTCATTCATCAAAAGTAATTACTTACAAATTTTTTCGTTCCGCCTTGACGTTGGTAACCTTATTTGTGGCCAGTAGTTTGGCCTGTGCCTCAACTTTTCCGGACCGTGAACTCAACATCATCATCATGTGGGGTACTGGTGTCGCAACTGGCTTGGGTCCCCTGGGCCAGGATAGGGTGCTGCGTTAGCATCGGTTTTTTTTAATCTGTCCTTTTTTGCCATGTCCATTCTTGAATTGAATCAACCCGAGGTGTTTCTCCGCAACTGCTGGTATGTGGCCAGTTTGTCCCGCGAAGTGGGGCGCCACACCAAGGCAGTGCGACTGCTTGGCGAGGCGGTGGTGCTTTACCGCCGTGAGGACGGCGCACCTGTAGCGCTGGAGGATGCGTGTCCGCACCGAAAGTTGCCGCTGTCCATGGGCCGTCTCAAGGGTGACGCGATTGAATGCGGTTACCACGGACTGACCTTTGACCATTGCGGCACCTGCATTGAAGCGCCCACGCAAAAGCAAATCCCCAAACAGGCCAAGGTGCGCAGCTACCCGGTGCAAGACAGATATGGCCTGCTCTGGATCTGGATGGGCTCGCCAGAGTTGGCCGAACATTCCCCAGTTATGCAAATTGACCACCATGACCACCCAGGCTGGCACATGACGTCCGGTGACAGCTTGCCGTGCAAATGCAACTACCTTTGGCTGGTGGACAATTTGCTAGACCCCTCCCATGTGGCCTGGGTGCACCGCAGCACCTTTGGCGCTTCAGGCACTGAAGGCACCCCGCTGGAGTTGCAGGCCGATGAGCACGGCGTGGTCTGCAGTCGCTGGATTGTGGGTCAGGCTCCACCCCCTTTTTACGCCCCCTTGGTCAAGTTCACGGGATTGGCTGACAGGTTGCAGCACTACGAGGTGCGCCTGCCCTCCGTCGCCATCAACCGGAGCATCTTTGCCCCAGCGGGCATGGGCGGCCCGCAAGTAAGGGACGACCCCCGCGTTTACCGCATGGTGTCCTACAACTTTTTGACGCCAGTGGACGGGGACAACACCTTGTACTTTTGGCTGCAGCACCGCAATACCGATACCGACGATGACGCCTTGACCGAAAAAATTGCGGCTGGGGCTAAGGCTGCGTTTGAAGAAGACAGACTGGTTCTGGAGGCCGTGCACCAAGGGATGAAGCACAAGCGCAGCCCCAATATAGGCCTGTTACTCGATGCCGGTGCCTCGCGCTTTCGCATGGCCTTGGCTCAGCGCATTTCAGCCGAGCAAACCAAGGAGACCGCATGACACTGATTTCGCCAGGCAAGCTGGGATGGGACGATTTGCGTCAGATTCGCTTGGGCCCTCAGCGGCTCAATTTGACCGAAGCCGCATGGTCTGCCGTACGTGACAGCGCACTTGCAGTCACCAGAGTGTTGGCCAGCGGGCAAGTGATTTACGGTTTGAACACGGGCTTTGGAAAATTGGCCAGCACCCGGATCCCGGACAGCGAGCACACCCAGTTGCAGCTCAATTTGCTTCGCTCGCATGCTGTAGGGGTGGGCGAGCCATTGTCAGACCCCGTGGTGCGAATGATGCTGTTGCTCAAGGCCGCCAGCTTGGGGCGGGGCTACTCGGGTGTCAGCCCGGCCCTGATCGTGGCTTTGCTGGACCTGTTGGCACACGACCTGTTGCCCGTGGTGCCAGCCAAGGGGTCAGTAGGCGCCAGTGGTGACCTCGCGCCTCTGGCGCACTTGTGTCTACCCTTGATTGGCGAGGGGCAGGTTCGCTGGCGCGGACAGATCTGGCCTGCGGCCCAGGCCTTGCAGTCTTGCGGCTTGCAGCCCGTCACTTTAGGGGCGAAAGAGGGCTTGGCCTTGATCAACGGAACACAGGTGTCAACTGCGTTGGCCATTGAAGGGCTGTTTGCAGCTGAGCATTTGTTGTGTGCGGGTGTGTTGACCGGCGCACTGACCTTGGATGCGGCACGCGGAAGCGACGCCCCCTTTGATCCCCGTATTCACGCGCTGCGCGATCAGCCAGGACAAATTGCGACAGCTGCAGCCTACCGGTCTTTACTCGAAGGCAGTGAAATTCGGCGTTCGCATTTGGTGGACGACGAGCGGGTGCAAGACCCTTATTGCCTGCGGTGCCAACCCCAGGTTATGGGCGCTTGCCTGGACCAGCTGCGCCATGCTGCGGCGGTGCTCCTGCGAGAGGCCAACGCAGTGACAGACAACCCGCTGGTCTTTCATGCTCAAGGTCAAGACGAGTTGCTCTCAGGCGGCAATTTCCACGCCGAGCCTGTGGCGCTGGTGGCCGACGGCATGGCCTTGGCCATTGCTGAAATCGGCTCCCTGTCTGAGCGCCGAATGGCCATGCTGGTTGACAGTGCGATTTCGGGACTGCCTGCCTTTCTCACACCTGCCGCAGGCTTGAATTCTGGTTTCATGATTGCACACGTCACGGCCGCTGCACTGGCTTCAGAAAACAAGTCGCTGGCCCACCCGGCCAGTGTGGACAGTCTTCCCACCTCAGCCAACCAAGAGGACCATGTGAGCATGGCCACATTTGCTGCCCGGCGGCTGGGGCCCATGGCGGAAAACACCGGCTATATCTTGGCAATTGAATTGCTGGCGGCTGCCCAGGGCATTGAATCACGCCGACCCATGTGCAGCACGCCCGTGCTCGAGCGCATACATGCGCATGTACGCAGCCTGAGCCCTGCACTGGCGCAAGACCGCAGCTTGGCGCCTGATATCGAGCGGGTGGCCCAGTGGCTGCTCAGCAGCGATTTTCGAGCCACTGCGCTGCGCCATGCACCGGCTGCTTTGCAGCTGGCCATGGACCAGCTTTTTTGCACGGCTACACCTCCTGTTTAGGCGCGCAGCAGCTTGGCGTGGACCGCAAGCCACTGCACCAGGCTGGCCGCTAGGCTTGATTCAACCCACAACCACATGTTGTCTGTGCCCTGGTCTGGCGTAAGCGTCACTGTGAACGCGCTCAAGCGTGTGCGGCCAGCAAAGTCTTGCGGTAACTGCCCCAGGTCCAGGTCGCAGCCGCAGGACAGCAGAGGCTCGAAGGGAGCAACAATTCGGCAAGCTAGAACACTGTCGCTGATGTCCACGCAGGCATGGAAGTACTCACCAGCAGCCTGCGCAATGGCTTGCATCTGCTGCCCAGCCTCTGCCTCATGGCTCGTAGACCAGCACCACCATTCGTTCCATCCTAGCCGCAGCCACAGGTGCCGCCCTTGTCTCAATTGACGACAGGGTGGCAATTGCGACAGGCCAGGAGCCACCAGGTCCAGCCAAGGGGCAGCGTGAGTTTGCAGGCTGATCAGGCAGCCCGCTCGCATGTCAAAGTCGGGGGTTTCAGCCACGCATGCGCCCTCCGTCTGGATCGACGAACACGGGCGCCACCACGCGAGCCCGGCGGTATGTCAATGAAGATGCAGTGGCGGCGGTGACCGAAACGCTTTGTCCGTGGCGTGAGGCTCCATCTTGCAGTAAGGCCAGCGCCACGGCCCGGTTCAGGCTGGGGCTCCAGACGCTGGCGGTGACAAAGCCCGCGCTCGCTAGCAAGGACTGCTCAGAGTGTGCGGGCGGGGGCTCTTGCAGGATTTGTGCGCCTTCCTCAAGCGGAGCCTCATTGGGCTCGACCAACAAGCCTACCAATTGCGCTCTGCCCTGAGGGTTGGCGAGGTCACGTTGCAGCGAGCGTTTTCCAATGAAGTCTTGCTTGTCCATGCGCACGGCCCAGGCCAGGCCCAGGTCCAGGGGATTGATGCAGCCGTCCACCTCGTGGCTCACCGAAATAAAGCCTTTTTCAACCCGCAGCACATGGTTGGCCTCCGAGCCCATCACCGCCAGACCCAGGCCGCGCCCGGTTTGCACCAATTGGGTCCACAGTGCCAATGCGCGCCCTGCGGGGAGGTGAATCTCAAAGCTGAGCTCTCCGGTAAAGCTGACCCGAAACAGCCTCACGGGGTGGCCGGCCAGGTGGCCTTGGCGCCAGGCCATGAAGGGAAAAGCGGGCTTGTCCAAGTCGATGTCGCTGCCGCAGGCGGCCAGCAACTCGCGGGCGCGCGGGCCGCACACCACCAAAGCGGCCCATTGGTCGGTCACTGGCGTCACAAACACCTGCAAGCGTCCCTGAAAATGCACTTGACGCGCTGACTCCAGCCAGGCGTGCACCTCCTGTGCCTGACCACTGGTGGTGGTCAGCCACCAGTGCTGCTCGCCCAGGCGAAAGACAGTGCCATCGTCTAAGACGCGAGCGTCCTCGCGCAGCATCACGGCATAGCGGCCGCGTCCCACTTTGAGGTCATCCACTTTGCAGGCATAGATGTGTTCTAGCAGTTGCGCAGCATCGGGGCCCGTGACTTCAAATTTACCCAGCGGTGAGCTGTCATACAGGCCCACGGCTTCGCGGCAGGCGCGGCATTCGCGCTCTATGGCTTGCGCCATGGTCTCTCCTGAGCGGGGGTAGTAGCCTGGGCGGCGCCAGTTTTGGCCAGACTCGTACATCACGGCCCCGGCCTGCTTGTGCCAGCCGGACATCGGGGTCAGGCGGACAGGTCGGATCAGCTCGCCCGACTCGCTGCCGGCCATGGCCCCGAAAGGAATGGGCGTTAAAGGGGGGCGCAGCTGGGTGGCGCCCAGCGCGCCCGCCCCCAGGCCGCGCATGTGGGCCATCAGCACAGCGCCGGTGACCGAGGAGGTGCGCCCTTGGTCAGGCCCCATGCCCAGCGCGGTGTAGCGCTTGAGGTGCTCGGTGGCCTCATAGCCCTCTTGCTTGGCCAAGGCCAGGTCGTCATAGGTGACGTCGCTGGCAAAGTCCACGAACACCCGCCCCCGGCCGCTGGCGCCCAGCTCAATGGCGCTGCACCCCACGTGTTCCCTGTCAACCTGCGGCATGGGCAGGGGCTGCAGTGTGAGGCCCAGCTGTTGCGCCACCATGCCCGCTCCTGCGGCAGCCGACTGCAGGCAAGCGGCTGTGCCTTGTGCCCCTGTCACCGCGCCTATGGACTTGTGCCGCAGGGCGCCATCGGGCACCATGCCGTGGAGCTGTGTGTCATAGCGGCTGACGCCACCGACTTGTGCATGCAAGGCCAGTGCACTGCTCCAGCCACCCGAGACGGCCAAAAGGTCTGCCTGCAACCAGCGCGTGTGTCCGTGGCTGTCAGCCAAGGACACTGCGCGAATCTGGCTGCGCCCGCGCACGGCGTTCACCCGGGTGTCCAAGTTCACCTCCAGGCCCCGCGCTTGTGCCTGTGCCAGCAGGTCTGGGTGAACTTCGTGGCGCAGCTCGGCCAGAGCCAGCACCTGCAGTCCAGCATCTTGGGCTTCAAATGCGGCTGTCCAAGCCGCATCGTTGTTGGTTGCCAAGACCATGCGATGGCCCGGGGCCACCCCCCAACGGTGCAGGTAGCCGCTCACGGCACCGGCCAGCATCACGCCAGGCCTGTCGTTGTCGCCAAACAGCAAGGGGCGTTCAATTTGACCGGTGGCCAAAAGCGCATGGCGCACGCGCAGTTTCCAGATGCGCTCGCGGCCCGGTGAGCTGCGGTCAATGGCCACAAACATGCCATGCTCGTGTTGGGCTACCACCTGCGTCAGCGGCCAGCGCTGCACCTTGGGACAGGCATCAAGTTCAGCCAGCGCTTGATCAATCCACGCGTCCACGGCCTGGCCTGACGGCCTGTCCAGCCAACGCCCGCCTGGTCTGGGTGCATCGTCAGCCAGGATCACACTCGCACCGGCCCGTGCAAGAGACCAAGCTGCCCACAGGCCAGCCAGTCCGGCCCCAACGATCAGCACATCCGCATGGGCAAAGCGACGCCCATGGCCTTGTAGCTCTACATCATCAGTAGGCACCTGCGGCACACGGCTTTGACTAGCGGCTTGGCGCAAAGCCTTTTCGAACCAGGGCCATGCCCAAGAGGGGGATTTAAAGGCTTTGTAGTAAAAGCCAGCCGGCAACCAGCGGTGCAGCAGGTCGGCCACCGCCATGGCGTCAAATTGCAGGCTTGGCCAGCCCTGTTGGCTATGGGCGCGCATGCCCTGCACCAGCCGTTCGGTGGTGGCCAAGACATTCGGCTCGGCGCGTGGTGCGCTCAGCCCCAAAAATGCATTGGGCTCCTCCCAACCTGCGGCCAACAAGCCGCGTGGTCGGTGGTACTTGAAGCTGCGACTCAAAAGGCCCTGGCCGTTTGCCATCAGAGCTGAGGCCAGCGTGTCGCCTTCAAAGCCCTGAAACAGACGGCCATTGAACTGAAAATCCAGCAGCTGAGAGCGCTCGATCAAGCGCCCGCCACTGGGCAAACGCCAACCGCTCATGGCCCAAGCCCTGCAGTCTCGCAGCCCAGAATGTTTTGGCTGTGGGGGTCGCGGCGAACCCTGAGCCAGCTGCGGCAGCCATGCAAGTGCCACCACATCTCTAGCACCGGTGCGTCAGGGTTGTCTCGGTTGTAAAGGTGCGCGGCCCAGGCAGCGTTGTCCAGAGCCTCGGGTTGCGCAGGGCGTTCGCTGTGCTCGCCCATGCAGACAAACTCATGCGCGCTGCGCAGACCGCAAAGGGGGCACGGCAATTGAATCATGGCATCGCTTTAAAAACGGTTGGAGGCACTGGCCGTCTCGAACAGCAGCCGCCCTGAGCTAAAACGCTCCAGTGAAAAGGGCGCACAAAACCTGTCCGCTTGGCCACGCGCCAACAGCCCCGCCAAGCTGCGCCCGCCCGCCGGGATGGACTTGAAGCCGCCCGAGCCCCAGCCGGTGCTGACGCACAGGCCCTTGACCGGTGTGAGCGAGACAATGGGGCTGGTGTCTGCTGACAAGTCTATGGCCCCGCCCCAGGTGCGCAAGAGCTTGACCCGAGCCAGCGCTGGAAACAGATGGACCAAGCTGGCCACACAGTCTTCAATCACAGCGTACTGACCGCGTTGAGTCCAGGACAGCCCGGCATCAGGCCCGCCGCCTATGACCAACTCTCCCTTGTTGGATTGGCTGAAGTAAATGCCCAGCGCGGGGCAGGACACGATGACATCGAGCATGGGCTTGAGGGGCTCTGACACAAAGGCCTGCAGCGTGAGGGTCTCCAGAGGCAGTTTAAGCCCGGCCATGGCCGCCAAGCGGCTGGTCGAGCCCGCCACGGCCAAGCCCAGCCGGTGGGTGCTTATACGCCCGCGGTTGGTCATCACAGCTTGCACTTGCCCGTTGTGGCATTCAATGTGCTTGACCTCACAGTTTTCAATGATGTCCACGCCCAGCGAGCTGGCCGCACGCGCATACGCCCAGGCCACTGCATCATGACGCACGGTGCCTGCGCGGCCTTGCCAAGCGCCGCCCAGCACGGGCAGGCGCTGGTCGGCGCTTTTGTTCAGCCAGGGCAGCATGTGGTGAACCTGCTGGGCGTCCAAGAGTCTGTAGTCTGCACCCGCCAGGCGCATGGTGTGCATGCGCCTACGCGCATCGCGCAGCTTGCCCCAAGTTTGAATGATCTCGATTTGACCGCGCTGACTGACCATCAAGTTGAAGTCAAGCCGCGCGCTCAGGTCCTGCCACAGCCGAAGGTTTTCATCTTGAAATCGGATACTTTGTTCACGCAGATAGTTGGAACGAATGACCGTGGTGTTTCGGCCAGTATTACCACCGCCCAGCCAGCTTCTCTCCAGCACCGCGACCCTGCTCAGACCTTCATCGCGGACCAAATGCCAGGCGGTAGCCAAGCCGTGACCGCCACCGCCGACCACCACAGCGTCATAGCTGGCCTGGGGTCCAGCACGCCGCCAAGCCCTTGGCCAGCCTCGGTGTTGAGTTAAGCTCTGTTTGAGAAGTTCAAGAAAACTGTATTGCACACTCTAATTTAAAAAATAATTTCCACTCCAACTTAAAGTGATGTGTGCAAATTTGTTCGATTTTTCCTGGTTTTAACCATGATATGCTAGCTCCAATATGCTGTTGAAGTACTCCCCAAAAGTTCCATGTTTGACTGGGTATTCCACGCCCTACTGACCCT
>JAIPDA010000007.1 GCA_021737905.1 Rhodoferax sp. | reverse complement strand
GGTAGTTGTTAATCGGCAGCTGTTCGGGCGCAATTGATTTGCCGGCGGCCGGCACGTCATTGCGGATAGGGCGGCGACCCGATGCTTTGACCACCACGGCCTGGCCTTCGGCCGAAGCCACATAGTCCAGCACGGCTTTGCCGGCGGCCGGGTTAGGGCCTTTGGCCACCAGCGCCATGGCGTCTGCCGAGGCGTTGATACCTTCCTTGGGGTAGACGATGCGGATTGGCGAGCCGCCGTCAATGAAACGCTGTGCGTTGTCTTCCAGCGTCAGGCACATGGCGTATTCGCCCTGCGCGGTGCCGCGTATCACGGCCGTAGAGCTGCCGGTGATGACGAAGTTGCCCATCATGGCGGAGAAACGCTCCCAGCCTTTTTGCTCGCCTTCGTTGTGAATGATTTGCAGCATCTGCGTGAGCGCTGAGCTCGATTTGTCAGCGCCGGCAAAAGCCACTTTGCCTTTCCATTTGGGGTCTGCCAGCTGCGCCCAGGTACCGGGTATTTCCGCTTCCGGCACCAGCTTGGTGTTAACAGCCAGCACGGTCGGGATGGTCACAGAAAACGCAGTCCAGTTGTTGCTGACTTTGTACTTGGGGTTGATGCGCGCTGCATCTTTCACTGTGTAAGGCGTGAACAGGTCGGCATTCTGATCGACCACGTCGCCGCCGGTGGAGACCACCACGTCAGCCAGCGGTCTGGCGCTTTCAGCGCGCAAGCGCTTGAGCAGCTCGCCACCGCCTGCGGACACCAGTTGCACATCCAAGCCCAGCTTGGCTTTGATGGCCGGCACCAGTGCGTTCTGGATTTCGGTGGGAGCGCTGGTGTACATCACCACCGTGTTGGAGGACTGCGCCCAGCTCAAGGCAGGGGCCAGGCACAAAGCGGTCAAAAAGTGTTTTCTGTTGAGTTTGAGCATGCAAGTTCTCCTAAAAAAGCTCATTTTAGGGTGACTTTGTGACTGTTGAGTGAACCCGGCAAAGGCTCAGCGCGGCAGACCCTGGGTCTTGAGGTAAATCGAATAGAGCGAGGTGGTGCCGCAAATAAACAGGCGGTTTCGTTTGGGGCCGCCAAAGCAGACATTGGCCACCACTTCGGGTACCCGAATCTTGCCTAGCAGCGTGCCGTCGGGCGCCAGACAATGCACGCCGTCACCCGCACCCACCCACAGGTTGCCCTGCACATCAGCTCTGAGCCCGTCAAACAAGCGGGCGCTGCAAGTGGCGAAAACCTGCCCATTTCCCACGCTCAAGCCGTCAGCCGCCACCTCGTAGCGGCGCAGCAGGCGCGGGCCGTCCGCTACATGCGTGAAACCCGTGTCCACCACATACAGCCAGCGCTCGTCCGGCGAGAAGGCCAGCCCGTTGGGGCGCACCATGTCTTGCACCACCGCCGTCACGGCGCCAGTCTGCGGGTCAATGCGGTAGACATTCGATGCGCCTATCTCAGAGACGGCGGCATCGCCCTCGTAGTCGGAGTCAATGCCGTAAGTCGGGTCGGTGAACCAGATGCTGTCGTCGGACTTGACCACCAGGTCATTGGGCGAGTTCAGGCGCTGGCCTTCGAAATGGTCGGCCAGCACCTTGCGGCTGCCGTCGTGTTCGCGGCGCGTGACCGCGCGGCCCCGGTGTTCGCAGCTCAGCACACGGCCCTGGCGGTCCAGCGTATGGCCGTTGGCATTCCAGGCGGGTTGCTCAAAGACAGAGACCGAGCCGTCTGTTTCGTCCCAACGCATGACCCGGTCATTCGGTATGTCGGACCACAGCAGGTAGCGGCCTGCCGGCACGTAAACCGGCCCTTCAGACCAGCGACAGCCGGTGAAGAGTTTGTCTACATGTGCATTGCCCACGATCATGCTGGTAAATCGCGGGTCGAAGATCTCAAAATCGCTGGCTGGCATCGGGGCCTCCATCAAAGTAATCGGGATGCAATGCCGCGATGCGACGCGTCAATACATTGTTGTGCTGCACGTGCTCGCTGGTGCAGCGCACAGCGGCTTCTACATCACCGGCTTGCAGGGCAGACAAAATTGCACGGTGGTCGTTCAGTGCTTTGCGTCCTGACTGTAATTCAGGCACGGCGATGGCGCGGACCCTTTGGTGCAGATCGCGCGCCCGCGCCACCACAGGCCAGACGCCCGGCATTCCACAAAGCGCCAACAGGCCGCGGTGAAAGTCTTGGTCGGCCAGCAGCGTCGCTTCAAGGCCTTTGCTTTGCAAAGCCTCTTCATGGCGCAGCAGGCAGTCTTGCAGAGGCTGCCAGCGCGTGGCGTTCCCGCCCTTGGCCAACAAATGGCGAACGGCCTGGCACTCCACTGCTTCGCGCACAAACAGAGCATCTTGTATGCGTTGCAGACTCATCAATGAAACCAGGCTTCCCCGCTGTGGCCAGACGTTGACCAGGCCTTCACGAACCAAGCGCTGTATGGCTTCACGAACCGGCGTGCGACTGACGCCCAGGCGTTGTGCCAGTTGGTTTTCAGACATCGGCTCGCCCGGCCTGAGGCGGGCCAGCAAAATGTCGGCGCGCAGGCGGGCATGCACCTGCTCGGCCAGCAGTGCGCTGGTACTATGGCCAAGGCCGTTCAAGGGTATGCGCGTGTTCAAGTGAGCGTCCGTTGGATTGCGTGACGCGCCCGGGCCAGCACAGGCGCCATGGCGGCCAGTTTCGCGTCTGACAAATAGCCGTAGCGGTTGATCCAGACCCGTGCACTGCCGCCAGACTGCGTGCACGATTGAAGGGCCAGATCGAAACGTGCGACAACATCGTCCAGCGGCCCATAACTGTGTGTGTAGGCCACCACCGGTACCTGGCCGGCGAGGGCCTGGGCTTGCGCCAGTTTGTCGCGCTGGCGCTGAGCGCCTACAGGGTGGGGGGTGTCTGGCGGCGGGTAGTGAAGTTGGCTGCCGTCGGCTGGCGCATCACACACACCCAGAAAATCGGCCATGGCACCCGTCACTGCGTCCAGTTCAGTGCCGGTACTTGGGCCTAACAAATCCCGCGCCCAGTAGCGCGCCATCATGGGCCAGTGCATGGTGTAGAGCTTGACGCCCACCGCATCGGCGCTGCCTGCCAGCGCGTCCCAGGCAAAGCCTGACCATTGGCTCCATGGCGCAGGAAAGACCTGCGGCTGCAGACTGCGTCGCGGCCCGCTCACCTGGTCAAGTGCCTGCCGGTAGCTTTGCAGCAGGGTCTTAACGTTGGCGCGCTTGCTGGCCCATAAGGGTTCGCCGTCACCCCGGACGCCAAAAAATTCGTCCCACCCCGCCAGTCGCAGGCTGTCGCGCACGGCCATGGCGCCATGCGGCGCTGCCTTGCGCGCAGCCGCCTGCCAGCGGCCCAGGTGCTGCATGACGAATTGGCCATAGGCCATGGGCTCCACGCCTTGATCGCGCAATGCGGCGCACGCGTGGGTGCTGAAGTCAAACAGGGCACTGCGCAGGTCGTAGGGCGGGTACTCTGGCCAATCGATTCGCAGTCCGTTCAAGCCAGGGTAGCGATGGGCTAACTCGGCCAACAGTGCGCCGCCATAAGCATGGACATGCGGGCTGGCCAGACTGGCGTTGCGGTCTACCCGCTGCGGGTGTAATTTACCGTCGGGGCCCAGGCATTGGTCTTCGCTCAGAGCGCCGGAGAACTGCACGCGGTAGCCCGGTGGGCTGGCTGCCATGACCTGCATATCAACCGCCATTCCCCGACCCCGTGCGGCCTTGATCACTTGGTCCATGAAGTCGGGCTGCGCCTGCGTCAGGGCGCCGGGCGGGCCGGGCTGGTAGCGCAAGCCTTTGTAACGTGAGAGCTCGTGCGCCATGCAGGGCGCTGTGCGCACCCAGGTTTCGTGGCGCCCCCATAAAGCGCGGTCCAGCGGCCGCACGGTACCGGCATCGCCGTCGGGCGGGGGCTCGCGGGCGCCTTCCCCCTGAGGGGCAATTTCAAGCAGATAGGGGCTGGTGACCAGAGCGTCCGCGCCCAGTGCTTGCAGGCGGTCAAGCACGGCATCAATTCCTTCAGATTGGAACCATTCAGGCATCACCGTCACGCCCAAAGAAATAGATGGACTTGATGTTGTGTTCATTGCCATGCTAGTATACAAGTTACCTTCGAAAGGATTCACCTTATGAACTCTCTCTTGAACATGACCCGCTGCCTGAGCATCTTGGCGATGGCACTCAGCCTGGGGGGCGTGCAGGCCCAGGATGCGTTTCCTGACAAGCCGGTCAAACTGATCGTGCCGGTGGCCGCCGGTGGCGGTGTCGACACGGCTTTTCGCACCATCGCCCCGTATTGGGGGGAGTTATTGGGTCAACAGGTGGTGGTTGAAAACCGCCCGGGTGCCGGTCAGGTGATTGGCATTGACGCCGTGGCCAAGTCCAAGCCTGATGGTTACACCTTGGCGGGCGTTGGCGTGCCGATTGCATTCAACACCGCCTTAGGTAAAAAACTGCCCTATGACCCGGTCAAAGACTTGTCCCCCATTGCTGAAGTGGTGACGCAGCCATTGTTGGTGGTGTCGCACCCATCGGTGCCGGTTGGCAGCTTCAAAGAACTCATTGATTGGGCGCGCAAGCAGCCGTCCCCCCTGGCCTACACCAGTGGAGGCTCCGGCAGCTACGGGCATTTGTGGTTTGAAATGGTCGCTGCGCAGCAACGTATTGCTGCACAGCATGTGGGTTACTCCGGCGTGGCGCCGGCCTTGCGCGACGTGATCGGCGGTCAGGTTCCGGTGCTTGTTGATGCCATCGTGCCAACCGGCGTGCAAGTCAAGGCTGCAAAAGTCAAAGGCCTGGCAATTGTGCGCAACAAGCGCTCGCCCATGCTGCCGGATGTACCGACCTTGCAGGAGATGGGGATCACCATGCCCGACGCTGCACCGTTTTACGGTGTGGTGGGCCCCGCCGGCATGCCGCCGGCGGTGGTGGCCAAGCACAATGACACGCTGGCGCGGGCGCTGCGCCAACCGGCTTTACAGGCCAAGCTGTCAGAGATGGGTTTTGACATCGTCGGCGGTAGCGCCGACGACTATGGACGCAAGATCCGCAGTGAGATCGCACTGTGGAGCCGCATTGTGAAAGACAACAATATCAAGGTCGACTGAGCGCTCAGGCGCTCAAGCTGCCTACATCTCGCATTCAACCCGCTTTGAAGCCGGCCGCCTGAACCCCGGCCATGCAGATGGCTTCATCTTCGTCACCGGTGCCGCCGCTGGCGCCTGCGGCACCCATGATTTTTCCATGGGCGTCCAGAATCAGCACCGCGCCGGGCTGAGGCAAAAACTTACCCTGTGAGGTGGCTGACAGGGTGGTGAAAAAGTTAGGGTTGTCTTTGGCGCGCTGAGCCAGCACGCGGCTTGAAACACCCATGCCCACCGCGCCCCAGGCTTTGCCGGTGGCCACATCCAGGCGGAACATGCTGGCACCGTCTTCGCGCTGCGCGGCCTTGACGTTGCCGCTGTCATCTATCACCACCACGCCCATGGGCAGGTAGCCGGATTTGGCCGATTGGGCCAATGCGCCGGCAATGATGGCGTTGGCTTGCTGCAAAGTGAGTGTGGTCATGCGTCTGTTCTCTGAAAAAGATAAAGAAAAAGTGAAAGAAGTTTACACAGTCAAAAATTTTAAAAAACAAAGCCGTGTTTGCTTTCCCGATTTCATTGGCTAGCTGCTTGTCTGCAAGGGCATGACGCGCAGATTCATCCAAACCGACCAGCGCTCACCCGGTGCCAACAGGCGCGCGCCAGAAGCGGGCGTGCTGAGCGCCGGCAGGCTCAAGGCGCCGGTGGCATGTGAGACAGGTTCCAGACACAGCCAGGGCTGCCCGGGTCTGCGGTAAACCATCAGGTGCTCAAGCTCGGCGCTGGCCGTAACCGACAACGCTATTTGGCGGCGCGGGTGAGTCAGGCCAACAGGACCGCGCCAGCCGGCGTGGCAATGGTCTTGCACAACGTCCATGGCCAGTCGCGGGCTGGAAAATTCAAATTCCGGCGCGCTACCGGCGGGCAGGGCCGTGGCGGGCAGGCCCTGCCCGTCTTTCATCCAGACAGCCTCTGCGACAAAACAAACTGTGCTGTCTTCGTCGATCGCAAACCAGGGGTGAAAACCCAGACCCGCGGGCATGGGCCGGTCAGAAAGATTGCGAAGACTCAGCGTAAAGTGAGCGGCATCCTCGCTCAAGCTGACGTGTTGTGTGCAGTCATAAGCAAATGGCCAGTGGACGTCTGCTTCGTGCTGGTGCTGCTGCTCGGCACTGTGGGCGTTCAGTTGGCGCGTTGACCAGTTGGCGCGCCAGCCCAGCCCGTGTACCGGGATCGGGTGGCGTGGATGGTTGCAGGGCAGGGTCAGCGCGCCCTCAGGTGTGAGCAGTTGCCCTGAGAACAAGCGGTTTGAATAGGGCACCAGTGGAAAAGAAGGCTGCTCAAAATGCTCTTGGCTTTCCTTCGAGCGCGGCTGTAACAAGTCGACAACCCCGAAGGCATCGGCGTGCCAGCGCAGTGAGGTGCAAGCGCCCCCCTGGCTGGACAGCGACAGCGACAAAGCCCCGCAGTGCAGCGACAGCTGCCCGGCCATCTCAGCCTGGCTGTTCATGCGGCTATAGCCCGCATGCACTCAGGCAGTGAGCCCGGCGGCCTGGGCAATCAGCCACTGACCGTGGGTGGTGGAGTCTGCGGCGCTGCGCTGCCAAGCCATTTCGGCCAGCTCCAGTGCGATCCCGTAACGCTCACACAAACCATCGTCGCCGATCAAAGTGATAGGACGCTTGCGTGCCGCCGCGTCATCGCCGGCGCTGGCGCTGGCCACTTCCAGTCCGATCAAAATGCCCGAGAGGTAGTCCGGCAGACCTTCCGGGGCAACTTGCCCCATCAGCCCGGCCGTGCGCGCCGCAAACACCACATGGTTGGCCTTGGCTTGATTGGCCAGACCGAGTTTGACCCCTGAGCGAAAGTCTTCCAGCCGTTCCTGGCCTTGCAGCATGAGCCTGCCCAAAATACCGTGCTTGGTGTGAAGCCCGAAAAGCTCGCCCGTCATCCAGGTTTGAAACGACAGCACCTCGCCTTTGGCTCCCGTCCACGCCCATTTGCAGTGTGTGCCGGGCAACAGGCAGCGGCTGTCTGGCGCAAGGCGTGAACCCCAGATCTGCGTTTCCTCACCGCGCATGACATCAAATGCGCCACTGGTTTCTTGATAGCGCAGGCCGGGCGCAATGTGCAAGATGCGCTGCTGGCCGTCCGGCAGCTTCAGTGCGACTGGCGTTAATTGCCGGGCCGCGGTGCTGATGTCAGCAGGACAGTCCAGATAGGGCGCTTCTTTCCAGCCCTGACGGCTGCCGATCATGCCGCTGGCAATCAGGGCACAGTCGTTTTGCGTCAGCCAGTCGCCACACAGGGCAAGGAGGGCCTGCTCAAAGGCACCGCCGACCACCGCCATCACGCCGCCCGGCGCGCTGCGGTGTTCAAGTGCCTGGCCGTCAGCGTTCAGCAGGCAGGCGCGCAGGTTGGAGGTGCCCCAGTCCAGGGCGATCAAAGCGACAGATTTCAAGGTTAACTTTCCGCTGTGTTGAAGGATGTGTGTAGTTTGGCAGCCCGCAGTGCTCAGTCGGGCGTGATACGTAAATCACGGACGAGCTTGGTGTAGCGCGTTTCTTCGCGCTGCATCAGGTCAGCCAGTTGCTGCGGTGTTGAGGCGACAACTTCTGCGCCCAGCGCACCCAGGCGCTCTTTGACATCAGGGCTGTTGAGAATTGCCACGGTTTCCTGGTGCAGCCTGTCAATCACAGCCTTGGGTGTTCCGGCAGGCGCGAGCAAAGCACCCCAGGAAGTGGCGCCGTAGCCGGTCAGACCAGCCTCTGCCACCGTGGGCACATCCGGCAGCAAGGCTGAACGGGTCGGTCCGGCCACCGCCAGCATTTTCAGCCGGCCACTTTTGACATGCGGCGCTACAGCAGCCAGCGCATCAAACATGACTTGGGTGCGACCGGCCAACAGATCGGCATGGGCGGCTGTGCTGCCTTTGTAGGGCACGTGAGTGAGGTCAATACCCGCGGCCAGCTTGAGCATCTCGGCAAAAAACTGGGGGTTGCTGCCGCTGCCTGAGGAGGCGTAACTCAGCGTACCCGGCTTGGCCTTGGCCAGCGCAATGAATTCCGCCACTGAATTGACGCCCAGGCTCGCGGGCACCACCATGACCAGCTGCACATTGGCGGTTTGCGATATCGGCGCAAAGCCTTTGATCGGTTCATAGGACAAATTGGCAAATAGCGCCTTGTTGACCACATGCGAGCTGGCCACAAACACCAGGGTGTAGCCGTCAGGCGCAGCCTTGGCCACGGCATCGGTCCCAATAGTGCCGCTGGCGCCTGCGCGGTTGTCCACCGTGACCGCCTGGCCGAACTTGACACTCATCCGGTCCGCCAGAATCCGCGCAGTGATGTCCGAAGCGCCACCGGGTGTGTAGGGCACGATGATCTTGATCGGTTTTTGCGGCCACGTTTGCGCCATGGCCGGACCCGCTGAACAAACCAACGCCGCTGCTAAACCTGCAGCCCAAGCAGCCAATGCGTGCGTGAATCGATGCATCCAATAGGTCATGCTGATTTCCTTTCGTTTAAAAATTTGTCTGGGTTTTTTCAGTAAGCCGGCTTGGTTGAAAACCAGCCGGGCCGCTGCCTGTCAAGGTAGGGGTCTTGAATCACCGTGGTTTGGTGACGTTTGATCAATGCAAGGTCCGGCTCTACACCCAGACCCGGCCCCATCGGCAAGGCAAATGCGCCATCGCGCACCACAGGCGGGTCAATAACCACATCGCCGGACAGGTAGTCCCGCTCCGAGTCAATGGCGATCGACATATTGGGCAGCGTGGCTGCCAGATGAACATAGGCCGACTGAGAAAACCCCAGCTCGCCGCCGCTGTGCAGTGTGACCGGGATGCCCGCGGCTTCGGCAATGGCCGCCGCCTTGATGGTTTGCCACAGGCCACCGATCTCATGCGGGTCAAGCAAAATCACGTCGGCCGCGCCCATGCGAACGATGTTGCCCACATCGGCCAGCGTGTAAGCGGACTCGTCCAGCGCAATGGGCACCGGCTGCATCTGGCGCAAGTGCGCATGGCCCAGCAAGTCGTCCAGCTCCAGCGGTTGCTCCACGTACTGCAGGTCATGGCCGCGGAGTTTTTCAAGCGTTCTGCGCGCTGTGCCCGGCGTCCAGGCGCTGTTGACGTCGGCGCGCAGCGGCAAGTCACCGACCACCCGGCGCACGGTGTCTACATTGCGGATGTCAGAGTCAGGCGACATGCCGATCTTGACCTTGAAGCTGCGGTAACCCTGGTCCATGAAGCGCTTGGCTGAATCAGCCAGGCGCACAGGGTCGGTTCCGAAAAGGTAGCCAGCCACTTCAACTTGCTTGCGGTAAGCGCCGCCCCACAAGGCCCACAGGGGTTGCCCGAGATGGCGCCCGCGCGCATCCCACATGGCCATCTCCAAGGCGGCCATTGCCATCATGGCCGCGCGTTTGTGGTGGTAGTAGCCGGCACCCAACACATGGCGGGTCATCCGCTCAATGTCCATCACGGTGTGCGTCAGTGCGATCGGGAAAATGGTCTTGACCAGCACCGGCTCAATGAATTCGAGCAGGCAAATGGTCTCGCCATAGCCCTTGACGCCGTTGGCCAGGGTGATTTCAACCAGCAGGCGCGTGGCCGCCGGGCGGGCGCCCGAGCCCCATTGCAGCGCCTCGCGAAAAGGCATGGCCACCAGCCAGTGGCGGCAAGCCACGATTTGCAGAGGATGCGCTGGAGAGAATGATGGATCAGACATAGCAAGCCCGTGGATCAAACCATTGCAAGGCCTTGCAAGGGCATAAAAAAAACGATGAAGATTTCACATTGATCCCCACGCGCGGGTCATTCGACGAACTTCCTGCAGGCCAAAATCAGTCGGTGTGAGCTCTGGTGCGCGGGCATGCACCACATCAATGCCTATGCGCGACGCAAAAAATCGTTTGCCATAACACAGCAAACCTGGAACAGAATTTGTCATGAACAAAATCAGGGGCAGTAACTGCGCGTGCAGCTTCTCAGCCTCGTCGAGTCGCCCCGCCAGCAGATGCTGATGCAAAATGAGTTGTTGATCCAGGCAATCAGGGGCCGGTATCAGGCCGACGCAGCCGGATAAAAAGTTAGAGATGTACTCTTTGCCGCCGTGACCTGCAAACACCGCATAACGGCCGGCGGCGGCCTTGACCAGTTCCGCCACACCCACCGCCGGGCCTTCGCCCTTGAGCATGGTGATGTTCGGGTGCTCTTCTCGCAAGCGAAGCAGGCTCGCGTTCGACAAAGAAACATCCATGTTCACCGGGTTGTTCTGCACCGCCACAGGAATATCCACGGCATCGGCGACCGCACCCAGAAAGCGGACGTATTCGGCTTCTGCAAAACCTTTGATGGAGGGTGGCTGCAAAATCACCCATGAAGCACCTTCCCCCATGGCCATCCGGGCAAACTCGGTCTGCCCGTGCACTGACTGCTCGCCAATGGTCACGGCATAGGGCACCCGTGCGTTGATGGCCTTGCCCACTACCTGGACCAGATGACGCCGCTCCTGCGTGTCCAGTTTATGCACCTCGGTCACCAGGCCCAGCACCGCGATGCCGTGTGCCCCCGCTGCGATGCATTTGTCGACCTGCAAGCGCATGAGACCATCGTCGAGTTGCCCCGACTTGTCGTAAAAAGCGTAAAGGATCGGGTACACCCCGGAGAATGCAGCCATCACTGTTTTCCCTTGGGGCGAATGAATTGCCAAACAGATTCGTTCGGCTCTGTGCCAAGGCCCGGACCCTCGGGCAGGACGAATGCCCCTGCCTCACAGCGCATGCTGGTGTTGACGTACTGAAGATTGCGGTCAAAGACAGAGTGCTGGTATTCATGCATGGGACAGTTCGGCAAAGCCGCCGTCGCATGCAAACTGGCCGCCTGAAAGATACCGATGCCAATGCTGGCGTGCGGAATCACCTTGACGTGAAAGGCATTGGCCATGCGAGCGATCTGCATGAATTGACTGATGCCGGTGTGTCCCATTTCCGGTTGGATGATCGACATGGCGCGGCGCTCCAGGCGCGGGCGTACTTCATACACTGTGCGCCACTCTTCCCCCAGCGCCAGCGGCACCCGGATGCTGGCACCCACATGCGCCTGTCCCTCAATGTCTTCAGGCTGGCAGGGCGCTTCAACAAAATAAGGGCGGTAAGGCTCTAATTGACTGATCAGCTGACTCGCTTCTTGAGCGCTGAACTTCCAGTGCAGATCGACCATCAGTTTGACGCCAGGGCCAAGCCCTTCGCGCAGAACCCGCATCTCATTGACGATACCTTCATGCGAAACCGCTGCAGCGTACTTGAAGGCATCAAAACCGCGCGCTTTGAAGTCGTGCGCCATTTGCAGGCGAGCCTCCAGCGTGGCGGCGGGCAGGCCTGAGACATAGACCGGAATCGATTCCATCCGCTGGCCGCCCAGCAGTTTGACCAGCGGCTGATTCACCAGCTTGCCGAACAAATCCCAAATGGCAATGTCAACGCCGGCAATCGCATCCATGTAGTAGCCGCCAAAAAAACCACGCACGCGCATCATGTCGTACAGGTCTTCTTGAATCACCATCGCATCGCGCGGGTCGCGTCCGACCGTCACAGGTCCCAGTACATCGTCAATGATGCTGGTGACGGCATCCGGCGCCACGATGCCGTAGGTTTCACCCCAGCCCACGGTGCCGTCTTCTGCGGTGACCTTGACCAGCACCGACATGTCCGAGTCCGGGTAAATGGACCGATTGCCCTTGCGGATCAGGTAGCCGCGGCTGTTGATGGACTCGCCGGGGCCCAGCGGCCCGAGGTAAGGTGTTTGCCTGGGGATGGAGATGATGAAAGTTTCAACGCTGCTGATTTGGGGGAAATCGTTCATGGTGTCGTGAGTCTTGTATCGGTGAAACTTGCCTTAGCAGGCGCGCTGCCCGTTCGCCATAAAGAGGTGGGCTTGTGCCGGGTCAAATTGCAAACCCACCATTGCGCCCAAGCCAATGGCGCTGTCGCCGTTAACTTTGGCGATGATGCTTTTGTCCGCAACACGGATGTGGAAATAGGTCTCACCGCCCAAGCGCTCTGCAACCAGTACCTCGCCATCCATGCCGCCTTGCCCGGCGTCGGTGAGGCGCAGGTGCTCAGGGCGGATGCCCAGCGTCACGGCGGTGCCCTGCGGCAGCGCTTGAGGGCAGAGGGTCTCGACACGTGCACCGCCTTGCAGCTTCAAACTGAGCGTTGCGCCACTGTGAGCAACTGTCACAGCATCCAGCAGGTTCATTTTGGGGGAGCCTATGAAGCCGGCCACAAACAGATTGGCCGGCCTGGCATACAGGTCCAGAGGGCGGCCAGCTTGTTCAACCCGGCCGTCGCGAAGCACCACGATTTTGTCGGCCAGCGTCATGGCTTCCACCTGGTCATGCGTGACGTAAATCACGGTGGTGTTCAGCTGTGATTTGATCTTGGCCAGTTCTACGCGCATTTCTACGCGCAAAGCGGCGTCCAGGTTGGACAGCGGCTCGTCAAACAGAAACATGCGCGGCGCGCGCACAATCGCGCGGCCAATGGCCACACGCTGGCGCTGACCACCCGACAAATCCCGCGGACGACGCTGCAGCAGGTGCTCAATTTGCAAGGTGCGCGCTGCGGTGGCGACCTTGGCTGCGATGGTTTTGCCCGGCTCTTTGGCAATCTTCAGACCGAAACCCATGTTTTCTTCAACTGTCATGTGCGGATAAAGTGCATACGACTGAAAGACCATGGCAATCCCGCGCCGCGCCGGTTGATGGTCGGTGACGTCATCGGCGTCAATCAGCACCTGACCGCCAGTGCACTCTTCAAGCCCGGCAATCATGCGCAGCAAGGTAGATTTGCCGCAGCCGGAGGGGCCGACAAAAACACAGAACTCGCCGTCGTCCACCGTCAGGTCCAGACCATGGATGACCGCCGTGTCGCCAAAAGATTTGGCAACCTGTTTGAGCTCAAGCTTTGCCATGCGCCGCCTTGGTGGGGAGGTTCAGCGTGGCCAGCTTCTGGGCAGGCAGCAGCAAGTCCTGCAGGTCGCTCATGAAGGCGTTCACATCTGCCATATCCGAGGTGTCAAGCTGCGGTCCGGCAATGCGCTGGGCCGGGTTGCGTATCAGTCCCCGGCCAAACAAAACTTGTTTGGTCAGCGACCAGCGAAACACGGCCTGAATATTCAGAATCGGCAGCATGCGCGTGAATATTTCGCGGACCTGTTTCTCATCACCTTGCCGGTGGGCTTTGAACAATGCCACATGCACTTCCGCCAGTTCGATGGCCGGCATGGTGCCGCAAGCGCCGCGTCGCAGTTCATCGGTGATGTAGCGACCGCCTGCGCCGCCCAAAACACCACGCAGGCTGGCCGGCGCACCGGCGCGAACGGTGCTCAGGCGCTGGCCGCTAGGCAGGCTTTCTTCTTTGATGTATTCAATGGCCGGCACGGCCTTGAGAATGTCCAGCAGCACCGTGGCGTCCAGGCCTGCGCCCACCGGCGGCGGTACGTTTTGCAGCATCAAGGGCGTACCCGGAACACCGGCAGCCAGTTGCGCAAAATACGCCGACTGTCCTGCGGCTGTGGGTAAGTGGGGCGGTGCAGCAACCATCAAAGCTGCGGCACCTGCCTGACTGGCATGTTGGGCCAGTCGCATGGTCAGGCCCGGGTCGCTGCTTGACACGCCGATCACAACCGGAACTCGCCCGGCTACTTCCTCAAGCACGACTTGCGTGAGTTTCATGCGCTCCTCTTCGGAAAGCTGTGCAAATTCACTGGCCACGCCCGGAAACGTCATGCCGTCCACACCGCAGCACAGCAGGTAACGCACCAGGCAGCGCAAAGAGTCGATGTCGGGTTGAAGCGCCAGGTCAAACGGCGTAGGCAGCACTGGAAAAACGCCGGCGATGGCACGGCTTGCCGGCGCAAAAGAGGTGATGGAGTCAGTCATGCTTTCGGGTCTTCTTGTAGTTGAACAGGTTGGCGGCCCCACCAGCTGCGGATTTTGGGCGATATCAGGGCGGAAGGCGCTAGCGATGTCAGACCGCCATCGACCGGCAGGTCTACGCCAGTCACAAAAGCAGATTCGTCACTGGCCAGGTAGACGGCAGCCCAAGCCACATCGTCCGGCATGCCGACGCGGCCTATGGGATAGGCCTCAGCGTCCAGCTTAAGGTCCGCGTTCGAGCGGCCCTCGGCAGTGCGTGCGGTCATGATCAGCCCGGGTGAAATGGCGTTGCAGCGTATGCCAAAAGGCCCGTACTCAACCGCCATCTGCTTGGTCAGTGCATGAATGCCGCCCTTGGCCGCCGTGTAAGCGGCCAGATTCGGATTGGCCACTATCTGATTGATGGAGGCAAGATTGACAATGCTTCCGCTGCGCGCCTGCATCATGCCCGGCAAAACGGCCCGGCATGCGCGAAATACGGCAGACAAAGCTGAATCTATGGTGCTGTCCCATTCATCGTCAGTGCAATTGTGCACAGGACGCTCGGTGTAGGCCACCGCGTTGTTGACCAGGATGTCGATGCGCCCATAACGCGCCATCACGCGTTCAACCAGTGAGAGCAGGCCTTCTTTGTCGGTCACATCAAGCACCTCGACCCAATGGCCTGTGAGCTTGGTTTGAAGTGCGGCCGCACTGGGCGCGTCTTTCTCAATCGCAATCACCTGGCAACCCTGGGCCATGAACTGCAAGGCGATGGCTTCACCTATGCCGCGACCGGCACCGGAGATGAGGGCTACTTTATTTTGAAGTCTCATGATTTAACGGCACCGGCAGTCAGGCCCTGAATGAAGAAACGCTGCAAAAATGCAAAGCCGATCACCACCGGCAGTGAGCTGACGATGGACGCCGCCATGGCGCCGCCCCAGTCGCTGCGGCTCTCGCCAATGTAGTTCAGCAACAGGCCGGGCCCCACGGTGCGCAGATCGGGCTGGGTGATCAGGGTCAGCGAAAAAAGTAAATCGTTCCAGGCCCACATGAAGGAATAAAGCCCCACCGTCACCAGCGCCGGCATGGCCAGTGGCAGCACGATGCGGTGCAAGATGTAGAGCTCCCCCGCGCCGTCGGCACGTGCGGCCTCAATGATTTCAGTCGGTATGTTCACAAAATAGCTGTAAAGCATGTAGGTGCCGCTGGGCAAAGCCAAAATGATGTAGGCCAGAATCAGTCCCAAGTGGGTGTTGAGCAGACCGGCCCATTGCAGCATCGGGTACAGGCTGATCAGCATCATGGCAAATGGAAACATCTGCGCCGACAGCATCAAAAACATCAGGGGCTTGCGACCACGAAAGCGAAATTTGGCAAAGCTGTAGGCCGCATAGGTGGCCAATATCACCGTCAAAATGGCGCCCCCGCCGGCGGTGATCAGGCTGTTTTTGAGTTGCACCACCATGTCGCCCCGGCTGAACAGATTGGCGTAGTTCTGCAAGGTGGCAGCGTCGGGCCACAGCGTGGGTATGCGGACAAAAATTTCTGCCTCCGGTTTGATGGAGGTGAGTGCCATCCATATCAGCGGCAGAAACAAGAAGCCGGCCATCGGTATGAAGACGGCAGCAAAAACCAAGCGCGACTGCCATGTCAGAATTTTCAGCATGGATCAGCCCTCGCGCTTGAAAAGAATGCGCAGGTAAAACACCGTGGGAATAGCGATAGTGACAAACCACAGAACACCCACAGCGCAGGCTGTGCCCATATCCCAGTTTTGAAATGCTTGTTTATAGACTTCAACCGACAGCATGGTGGTGGCCTTGATCGGGCCGCCCTGGGTCATGGCGTAGATCACGTCAAAGGCTTGCAGGTTTCCCATGGCACCCAGAATGGTGACGATGATCATGGTGGGCGCCAGGTGCGGCAGGATCACGTAGAGCAGCACGCCGGCGTTTTCGCAGCCATCGACCCGGGCTGCATCCACTTGGTCGCTCGATACGCCTTGAAGGCCCGCCAGAAAAAACGCCATGAACAGTGGAACCGACAACCAGGCCTTGGTGATGATGACTGCAGCCATGGCCCCTTTTTGTTCAGCCAGCCAGGTGATGGGTTCGCTGATCAGACCCGTTTGCAGCAGCACGGCATTGAGCACGCCATACTGCCCGTTGAAGATCCAGGCCGCCAGGAAGGCTGTGACTGTGGTGGGCAGCACCCAGGGCAGCAAGGATGCAGCGCGTAAAAAGCCGCGCCCCTTGAAGCTCTGGTTCATCATCAGCGCCCAGGCCAGACCCATCACAAAAGTCAGCCCGGTGGTGACCACCACAAACACCAGGGTGTTGAGCCAGACTGTCAGTGTTCCCGGGTCATTGAGAATGCGCGAAAAGTTTTGCAGCCCCACAAACTTCGGCTGCTCCATCTCGATGGTGAACTTGTACAGTGACAGCCGCAGCGACTGCAGGAAAGGCCACAAGATAACGGCTGCAAAAGCGATCAGGGCCGGCACCAGCAGTAAAAAGCCGGTCCGGCGTTCGTGGGCCTTTAACCCCTGGCTGCGCGATCGACGATGAGCTAAGGGCATGACGCGCGCAGCAAGGGCATTAATCTGCTTTGATCCCAGCGCTCTGAATCACCTTTTTGTAAGTGTCAAACTCAGCGGCCATGAAAGCCTGGAATTCAGCCGCAGTATTTCCCACGCGGATGATGCCCTTGTCCTGCAGTTTGGCTCTGGCCTCCGGTGTGCGCAGATAAGCCTGCACTTCCAGCGACAGCTTGTTGACGATCGCCGGCGGTGTGCCGGCAGGCGCCATCAGCCCATGCCAGGGTTTCACATCAAAGCCCGGCACCAGGTCGCGCAGCAGCGGCAGATCGGGAGCAAAAAATGCTTTTTCAGGTCCGGCCACGCCCAGTGCGCGCAGCTTGCCGGCCTGCACCTGAGGCCAGCTGGTGGCTGCAGCGTCCATGGAGGCAATCACCTGGCCGCCAATCAGGTCGGTCATCATGGGCGCAGAGCCTTTGTACGGCACGTGCAACATTTTGGTGTCTGTCTTTTGTAAAAAAAGTTCCATCGCAATGTGCAGCGACGATCCCACGCCCGATGAGCCGTAAGCCAATTTGCCGGGGTTGGCCTTGAGGTAAGCAATGAACTCTGGAATTGTTTTTGCCGGTACTTTCTCTGCATGCACCACCAGCACCAGCGGCGTCACGCCAACCAGTGTGATGGCCGCGAAGTCATTGACAGGGTGATATGAAAAAGCAGTCGGTTGCAAAGCCGGGTTGATGGCATTGGCGGCGATATTGCCCAGCCCGATGGTGTAGCCGTCAGCGGGTGATTTGGCCAGCAAGCCCAGCCCCACGGCCGAGCCGGCCCCCGGCTTGTTGTCCACGGTAACGGGCTGTCCCCATTTGCTTTGCAGATGCTCTGCAACCAGCCGCGCCATGCCGTCCGCAGCGCCCCCGGGCGGCACCGGCACGATCAGGCGAATGGGCTTGTTCGGGTAGTTGGCATCCTGCGCCAGGGCATGCGGCACGCCCAATGTCAGCGCTGTCAGCGCCAGCAGAGCCGTATTGAAGTGCTTGATAACTTTCAGCATGGTTAATTCCTTGGGGTTGTTTCAGGATTTAGGCAGTTCAGCCATCTTGGCTTCCAAGCGCTTGCCCATGCTGTCGATGGCCGCTTGAGCAGCTTTTTGACCCAGCAGCGCTGCTTGCACTTCTTCGCCGACGATGGTGGTCAGGTCAGCTGAGTTAGACCACATCGAAATTTCGTCTCGATCTGCCGTGTTGGCTGCCTTGGTCCAAGCGGTGACATAGGGGTCGCTGCTGATCTGTGCCAAGGCCGTGTTGGTCACCGGGAACAGGCCCTGGTCCTTGAAGTACTGCAATTGATTCGCATCGTTGAGTGCCAGATGGCTGGTCAGACGCGCTTGTGCAGACTGCGGGTTGGGTGCTGATTTCGGGTCGCCAAACATGCTCAGCAAGTGCCCCCACGCAAAGGACTGGGGGTCATTGCCTGCTTTGAGCACGGGGGTTGGCATGGCGATGACATTGGCGTCGAATTCTGTACCTTTACCTGAGTTGTTACGCGCAAAGCCGCGGGCCAGCGGTGCATCCTGGTAAAAACCGGTCTGGTTCTGGGCGTACATGCGGCGGGCGTCGGGCCGGTCAATGTCTTTGGCTGCCAAGCCGTCTTTGACCAGATCTGCCATGAAAGAAAGTGCGCGCACACCTGCCGGGCTGTTCACCAGAACCTTGCCTTTATCATCGAACAACTGTCCGCCGAAGGTCCAGAGCCAGACCTGAAAGTCAGGGCTCAGGGAGTTGTTGTTCTTGGTGGTCATGGCATAGGGCACGCTCTGCGGTTGGGTGCGCTTGATGGCCTTGAGGGCTTCAATAAAGGCGTCCACTGTTTGGGGCGGGCGGGCGATGCCGGCGTCCTTGAGTACCTTGGCGTTGGCAACCATACCGATGGAGCCGGCCGTCCAGGGCAGGCCATACTGCTTGCCGCGGTATTCGCCCAGTTTGAGCACGCCGGGGTTGATGAGCTTTTGCAGTTGTGCCTTGCCATACACATCATTGAGGTCGATCATTTTTCCTGTCGATGCAAACTGCGGCAGCCAGCGCTCAGCCAGTTGCACCACATCCAGCGCTTGGTTGGAGCGCAAGCGCAAAAGAATGTTTTGCTGCATCTGGCCCCAGGGAAAGCCGATGACGTCGAGCTTGACGTCTGCATTGGACTTGCGGTAACCCTCAAACATAGCGGTCAGCGTGGGTTTGCTCGCGGCCTCGTCGTGCGACCAGCCCACAAAGGACAGGCTGCGCGCTTGGGCTTGCAGTGCGCTGCTGCCCAAGAGGGAAGCAGCGGCCAGAGATTGGGAAAATTGTCTGCGATTGATCATTGGAAGTCTCCTTGTTTGTTCCATTCATTGGAACTTAATTAACAGCCTCGATTGTTATTCCTCTGCAAAGTTCCATCTATTGGGGCTTACCCTGAAGTCTGCTTGCCTTTAAAAATAGAACGGATAGATTTTTGGATGCAAAATCAGCTTTTACGCGACCAAACCCAAGAAAATCAAAAAAAGGTTTCTTTCAGTGGAACTCATAAGCAAGTCAGTGAGCCCTGCAGCGGGCAGTGAAGCCCAGCCCGGTGCCGGGGTTCTGGAAAAGGCGATGTCTTTGCTGAACATCGTCTCTGTGGCCAAAGCCCCCATGACTTTCACTGAGCTGTTGCGCCACAGCGGCCTGCCCAAAGCGACCTTGCACCGCATTCTTTCAACGCTGATGCGCGAGGGCTTGCTGCGACACGACCCCTACACCAAGACCTACCGGCTGGGTTTTCGGCTGCTGGAGTTGGCCCATGAAGTCTGGAGTGATTTTGATCTGCGCCTGGCGGCCCAGGACGAAATGGTCAAACTGCGTAACGCCGTCGGTGAAACCGTACACCTGGCTGTACTCGATGGCGACAGCGTTGTGCTCATTGCATCTGAAGAAGGAGGGCGTGACACCCTGCCAGCCTCCAAAGTCGGTTTGCGCCTGCCTTTGCATGCCAGCGCGGCCGGCAAAGTCATCCTGGCTTATCTGGACCCGGTGCGGCAATTGGCTTTGCTCGGAGAGCAGCCGCTGGCGGCATTGACGCCGCACACGCTGACCGACATCGCGAAATTGCGCAGTGAGTTTGACCTCACGCGCGCGCGCGGCTACGCGCTCGAAAGCCAAGAGTGCGCGCTCTCCATGATTTCCGTTGGTGCGCCTATTTTTGACATTGAAGGCCGGCCGGTGGGCGCTGTCTGCATCAGCGCCAACCCGCAGCGTGTCAGCCTGAGCCAGGCGCACAGCCTGTCGGCCACCCTGATCGGATCGGCGCGCAGCATTTCGCACAACGCCGGTGGCCAGTTCATGTCCATTCAGCCGAGAGACGTGCCCTTGGAAGGCGTCGATTTTGAAGTTCAGTGCGTCAGCGAAACACGCTCGCTGCTGGGTGAGGGGCCGATGTGGTCGCCGCGCGATGGCGCGCTGTACTGGGTCGACATACTCACGCCGGCCGTGCACCGCTTTGACACCGTCAAGCAGCTGGACACAGAAGTCAAGCTGGGCTCGATGGTCAGCGTCGCTATACCCAAGGCAACCGGCGGTTTGTTGCTGGCCACCCCGGGCGGCATAGTGACCTTTGACCCAGATACTAAACTGTTGACGCCCATCTGCCACCCGGAATCCACCCGGCCGGGCAATCGCTACAACGACGGCAAGTGTGACCGCATGGGCCGGCTCTGGATCGGCAGTCTGGACATGGCGACTGCCGCCAACCGGGGCAACTTGTTCAGGGTCGATGCCGACGGCTCCTGGAAAAAAATGGACACCGGCTTCACTGTGGCCAACGGTTTGGGTTGGAGTCCGGACAACAAGTTGATGTATTTCACCGACTCGATGCGCCGCACCATTTATGTCTATGACTTTGATCTTCATGCCGGCGAAATCTCCAACCGCCGCGCTTTGATCACGCTGGATGCCAGCGACGGCACGCCGGACGGATTGACGGTCGATCAGGACGGTTGTTTGTGGGTGGCCATCTGGGACGCCTGGCGAGTTTCACGTTTTTCTGCGGACGGGGAGGAAATGCTGCGCATCAAGATGCCGGTGCCACGCCCCACCAGTTGCTGCTTTGGCGGTGAGAACCTGGACACTCTTTACGTCACCAGCGCATCCGTGCGTTTGAATGTAGAGGCACTGGCTGCAGCACCGCAATCGGGCTCGCTCTTTGCCATCCGAACGCCTGGCATACGCGGTTTGCCGGAAACTATTTTTGCGGGTTGAGTTTCGTATCCCCCAACAAAAAACCCGCCGCTGTCGAGACAGCGGCGGGTTTTTTCAGAGCGACAAGACAGCCCGGCAACTTATGTTTAAAGCAGCCCTTGCGTGCGCGCCAGGTGACTGGCTTGCGAACGGCTTTTCACATTCAGGCGGCGGAACAGGCGCCACAGGTGAACCTTGACGGTGTGCTCGCTGATCTTGAGTTCTTCTGCAATGTCGCGGTTGCTCAGGCCCTTGTCGAGCATGATGAGCAGCTGTTTTTGGCGCTTAGACAGTTTTTCGGGTGCTGTGCCGGGTTCGGCGTCGGGGTCGTCGAGCAGGAAAACCTTCAAGGCGTTGGCGATTTCTCCGGCGCCTGCCGACTTGGGCACGTAAGCGTCTGCGCCGGCTTCAATCGACAGGTCTTCAAAGTCACCCGACGGAGAGGCAGAAAGCACCAAGAGTGGAACGGTGGGGTAGCTTTGCTTGATTTCGCGCACACCAGACACGCCGTGGGTGTCTGGCAGCTTCAGGTCCAGGCAGATGAGCTCAGGAACGCCATGGGTCTCAACGGCGGGGGCAATGGCTGCGACCCTGTCGAGCTCAACGATTTTGGCGTTACTGTTGATTCTGCGTATCAACATCACAACCGCTTCGCGCATCAAGGGGTGGTCATCAATAACAAAAATGCTCATAAAAGTCTCGAAATTTAGTTCTAATGTCGAAAGCATACACGAAACAGCCCCGTTTGGATTAATGCCTTTAAAAATTAGAAACTTTTCTATGAGTTCGGAATCCGTCCGCGGCGCAGCGAAATTGTGGTGAATTTGGAGATTTGCCTACGCCAGTTGCGCCAATGCCTGGGCCACTTCCTCGGGGCTGACGCCCTCGATTTGTTGTAATTGGGCCGCCATGATGCCCAAAGCGGCCACGCCCTGGGTTTGCAGCAGCGCAATGGACTCGGCAGCCTGACGTGGTGACTCAAAGCTCAGGCTTTGCAGCAGCAGGCGCCCGCGCGCATCGACCAGCTTGAAATAAAAGAGGCCATCTTTTTCACGGTATTGCTTGAGGCTGGCCACAGACGCCTTGGCCGGTTTGGCGCTGCGGGCAGCGCTCTGGCTGCCGAGCTTGCGCAGGCCCACGCTCTGGCGCAGGCTGGCCATGAAGGGTGTGGCCAAACGACGCGCCTTGGCCGCGCCGGCCTGCAAAATGTCTTCGAGCTGGCCGGGGTTGCTCATGAAAGCCAGGTAGCTTTCGCGCATGGGCGCGACTTCGCGGTCAATGCGCTCAAAGAGCATTTGCTTGGCGTCACCCCAGGCAATACCGTCGGCAAAGGCCTGGCGCAAGGCGGCGGTTTCTGCGTCGCTGGCAAAGGCCTGGTAAATCTCAAACAGTGCTGAGCCTTCGCAGCTTTTGGCTTCACCCGGGGCGCGCGAGTCGGTGACGATGCCGGCGATCTGCTTGCGCAAATGCTCACGCGGCGCAAACAGCGCAATCGTGTTGTCGTAGCTCTTGCTCATCTTGCGGCCGTCCAACCCGGGAAGCGTGGCCACCGAGGCCTCGATCAGCGCTTCGGGCAAGACCAGTTGCTCGCCATACAGGTGGTTGAAGCTCTGGGCCATGTCGCGCGCCATTTCAATGTGCTGAATCTGGTCGCGCCCGACAGGCACCTGGTGCGCCTTGAACATCAAAATATCTGCCGCCATCAGCACCGGGTACATGAAGAGGCCGGCCGTGACGTCGGCGTCCGGGTCATGGGCAGCAGCCGTGTTTTTGTCGACCGAGGCCTTGTAGGCGTGGGCGCGGTTGAGCACGCCTTTGCCGGTCACGCAAGTCAGCAGCCAGGTCAGCTCGGGGATTTCTGGAATGTCAGACTGGCGGTAAAAGGTCACGCGCTCCGGGTCCAGACCGGCGGCCAGCCAGGTGGCGGCAATCTCCAGCGTGGACTGCTGTATGCGTTCAGGCTCGCCCACTTTGATCAGCGCGT
>JAIPDA010000169.1 GCA_021737905.1 Rhodoferax sp. | reverse complement strand
GACGTCGTCGGTGTCAAACAGGATATCGCCGATGTCGCTGTTGAAGTAGTCGCGGATGGCGCGGATCACCAGGCTCGATTCCTGGTAAATCAGGAAAGCGCCTTTGCCGTTTTTGCCAGCGCCTTCGATGGCAGTCCACAGCTTGATCAGGTAGTTCAAGTCCCACTGCAGCTCGGGGGCGCTGCGGCCGGTGCCGGGGGTGCGTGCGATGATGCTGGGGCCTGCCCGGTATTCCAGCTGGTCCATGGCTTCTTTGAGTTCAGCCCGGTCATCGCCTCCAATGCGCCGGCTGACGCCGCCGCCGCGCGGGTTGTTGGGCATCAGCACCACATAGCGGCCGGCCAGGCTGACGAAGGTGGTCAGGGCCGCGCCCTTGTTGCCACGTTCTTCTTTTTCGACCTGGACCATCATTTCCTGGCCCTCGCGGATCACGTCGTTGATGCGGGCCTGGTTGACGGGCACGCCAGCGGCGAAGTAGTTGCGCGAGATTTCTTTGAAAGGCAGAAAACCGTGGCGGTCTTCGCCGTAATCGACAAAGCAGGCCTCCAGCGAAGGCTCGACGCGGGTGACAACGGCCTTGTAGATGTTGCCCTTGCGCTGCTCGCGCCCTTCGATTTCGATCTCGTAGTCGAGGAGTTTTTGTCCGTCAACAATGGCCAGCCGGCGTTCTTCAGCCTGGGTGGCATTAATCAGCATCCGTTTCATCGGAGTTCCTTATCGTTCCTGTGCGTCAAGCCTGAGCTTGCGCACCCAACAGCCCCAATTGGGCTAACGATGCCGAAAGCAGACGCGATGCGAACGGGGGGAATTGCCGAAAGAGCCTTGCACGTGCTCGGCCTGAATGCTCAAAAAAGAGCGCTCAGGCGAGGCGTTGGGGCGTAGGCGCGTGGATGGGATGAGTCGCAGCCTGGCGGGTATTTGCTATTTCAAAAATAGCAAGGCGTGTCCATGTGACAAGGGTTGCGGGAATGGCTGTGCACGACAGCGGGGCCCAGAGGCGCCGCAGGCACAAGAAAACCAGTCCAACCAGTGTTGTCACTAAGAGGCTACCCGTCATAAGGATTGATCTCATCAAGATCCGCACACAGCCCTTGAGGCTGTGCACTTTGTATTCCGTCGTTGTGTTCGCAAAACGTCGACTTTCGCACTGTGGCTGCCTATCGCGGGGTGCCTGGCACCCTGGCTTTGCAGGCAAAACAGTCATTGGCATCGACCTTCCAGCGCGGCACTGCGGCATGCAAAGACTTGTGGTGGACTAAACTGCCAGACAAATCAACTACTTACAGCGCAACGCTAGTGAAACACATTATAGGGTCAGGAACAGCCAGGGCCAAACAACAGGCCAAAGCGCCTTTGACCAGGCCTTTTGTTGTTGCCGGCCCGATGGTCCGGCCGGCAGCAGCGCCCATGCCAGCACTGGCGCAGGCGCAGACGCATTTGCCAGCTGCTGCTGCCCAGGCCAGTTTGGTGACGGTCACAGAGGACTACAGCGGCCAACGGCTGGACAATTTTTTGATCCGCCAGCTCAAGGGCGTGCCCAAAACCCATGTGTACCGCATCATCCGCAGCGGCGAAGTGCGCATCAACAAGGGCCGGGCGCAGGCCGACACCCGGCTGGAAACCGGCGACGTGGTACGGCTGCCGCCGGTGCGGACTTCGGAGCGCGCCGATCAAAAAGCCCAGGCGATGGCCGTGGAGATTGCCCGACATGGCGCTGCGTCCAGCGTTGGTGGTCTGGCGCCTTCGCGTGAATTCCCCATTCTTTTTGAAGACGAGCATGTGCTGGCCATCGACAAGCCGGCCGGCGTGGCGGTGCATGGCGGCAGCGGTGTGGCCTTTGGCGTGATCGAGCAAATGCGCATGGCCCGCCCCGGCCATGATTTTCTGGAGCTGGTGCACCGGCTGGACCGGGAAACCAGCGGCGTGCTCTTGATTGCCAAAAAACGCATGGCCCTCAAAATCTTGCAGGAGCAGTTTCGTGAGCGCGAAACCGACAAGGTGTACCTGGCGCTGGTGGCCGGTAACTGGCCGCCTAAATTGAAGGTGCTGGACAAGCCCTTGCAAAAATACCTGCTGCCCGACGGCGAGCGCCGCGTGCGGGTGGTGGACAAAGAGCACCCGGACGCCATGCGTGCGGTGACGCTGGTCAAAGTGCGCGGCTCGCTGCCGGTGTCGGCCAAGCAGCCGCTGGGCGACTTCAGTCTGCTGGAAGTCACCATCAAGACCGGCCGCACGCACCAGATTCGCGTGCACCTGGCCACCGAAGGCCACCCGATTGCGGGTGACGACAAATACGGTGACTTCGGGCTCAATAAAAATCTGCAAAAGCAGCCTGCCGGGCACGCGCTCAAGCGCATGTTTTTGCATGCCTGGCGCCTGAAATTCACACATCCTTCGAACGGCAAGCGCATCACGCTGCTGGCCGAACTTCCTGCTGAACTTGACACACTGGTGGCCCATGTCCCGACCCCTGAACTTTGACCTGATCGCCTTTGATTGGGATGGCACCTTGTTTGATTCGACGCAGATCATCGTGCGCAGTATTCAGTTGGCGGTGGCCGACGTGGGCGGCACCGTGCCCAGCAACGAGGCCGCGTCTTACGTGATCGGCCTGGGGCTGATGGAAGCGCTGGCCCATGCCGCACCCGATGTGCCCCAGGCGCGCTATCCCGAACTGGGCAAGCGTTACCGCCACCATTACGCGGTGCATCAAAATGACATCACTTTGTTTGAGGGTGTGGTGCCGCTCTTGAATGATTTGAAAGAGCGCGGGCATTTGCTGGCGGTGGCCACAGGCAAGTCACGCCGCGGGCTGGACGAGGCCTTGCAGGCCGTCGAACTCAAGGGCTGCTTTGACAGCTCACGCACTGCCGACGAAACAGCGGGCAAGCCGCATCCGCGCATGCTCCATGAGTTGATGTCAGAGTTTGGGGCAAAGCCCGAGCGCACGCTGATGATTGGCGACACCACACATGATCTGCAAATGGCGCTCAATGCCGGTTGTGCCAGCGTGGGGGTGAGCTACGGCGCGCATGAGCCGTCTGCCTTTGAACCGCTCAAGCCGCGTGTGGTGGCGCATTCGGTGCAGGAACTCCAACGCTGGTTGCTCGACCATGCCTGAATCCAACACGCCCCAGCCTTTGTGCAACTCGGCCGACCTGGTGGAGGGCGGCTTGGCGGTGCCCTTTGATGTGGTTTACGCCGGCCAGACCTGCCGCGCTTTTGCCATTCGTTTTGAGGGTCAGCCACAGGCTTATCTGAACCGCTGCACCCATGTGGCGATGGAGCTGGACTGGCAGCCGAACCAGGTTTTTGACGACCGCGGGCAGTGGCTGCTGTGCGCCAGCCATGGCGCCGCTTACCACCCCGAAACCGGCGAATGCGCTGGCGGCCCGTGCCGCGGCGGCCTGGTCAAGATTGAAGTTTCCGAACACGCCGCTGTGGTCTCTTGGCACCCGGCCTACAACCTTGCGCCACTTAAGTTTTAAGATGGCGATCCAACTGGACATATATGAACGACAACAACAACCCCGAGCGCATCGAACCCGTCCCATCCCCCGGCCCTGACGCGCCAGTAACGCCGCCGCTGGCCGCTGCGTCTGACGTCGCCAACAAAGCGCCTGCGCTGGCCGCCGGCTGGGAGCGTGCCACCTTGGAAAAGCTGGCTTTTGCCGCACTCGAGGAGCAAAAATCCATGCGTCGATGGAAAACTTTTGTGCGCCTGGCCTGGCTTGGATTTTTCATCGCCCTGGTCTGGTTGGCCATGCACCGTGGCTCAACCCCGAGCAGTGTGAGTTCTCCGCACACAGCGTTGGTAGAGATTCGCGGCGAAATTTCTGAAGGCAGTGACGCCAGTGCCGAGTTTGTGAACTCAGCTTTGCGCGCCGCCTTTGAGGACGAAGGCGCCCGCGCCGTGGTCTTGCTGATCAACTCCCCCGGCGGCAGCCCGGTGCAGGCCGGCATGATGAATGACGAAATCCTGCGTCTCAAAGCCAAGCACAAGAAGCCGGTGTACGCCGTGGTTGAAGAAACCTGTGCATCGGCTGCTTATTACATCGCCGTGGCTGCCGACCAGATTTACGTGGACAAGGCCAGTATTGTGGGCAGCATCGGCGTGCTGATGGATGGCTTTGGTTTCACCGGCCTGATGGACAAGCTCGGCGTTGAGCGTCGCTTGCTGACCGCAGGTGACAACAAGGGTTTTCTCGATCCCTTTAGCAATCAGAGTGAGCGCCAGCGCGCTTATGCGCAGACCATGCTCAATCAGATTCACCAGCAGTTCATCACGGTGGTGAAAAACGGCCGTGGTGACCGGCTCAAGGAAACGCCGGAGATGTTCAGCGGTTTGTTTTGGAGCGGCCAGCAAGCGGTTTCGCTGGGGCTGGCAGACCAGTTCGGTTCGCTGGAATTTGTTGCACGCGAGGTCGTCAAGACCGAAGACATCATCGACTACACGCGCCGCGAAAACGTGGCCGAACGCCTGGTCAAGCGTTTTGGTGCAGCGCTGGGCGAAGGCGCCATGAAGGCCGCTCTGCGCAGCGCGCCTGCATTCCGCTGATTCAACCAGCGGGCCTCAGCGTCCTATGCAAAACACCGTGGGCAGGCCCAGCGGTGGCGCCGGTTTCTCCTCGCGCCGGCTTTTCCAGGCACTGACCAGGGCGCTGCGTGACCAGGCTGTCTCCAGTGTCAGGCCGCAGCTCAGGGCCAGCCGCGTGTTGCCATTCATGGTTTGCAGCAAAGCACCCAGCAAGGCTGTGTTGCGGTAGGGCGTTTCAATGAAAACTTGCGTTTGCCCTGTTTTCAGGGCCAGCGATTCCAGCTCGCGGATGCGCTGCGTGCGTTCACCCGCGTCTTGCGGCAAGTAGCCGACGAAGGCAAAGTTCTGCCCGTTCAGACCGCTGGAGGCCAGCGCCAGCATGAGTGACATCGGGCCAGTGAGCGGCACCACCTGCACGCCCAGCTCATGCGCAGCGCGCACCACCGACGAGCCCGGGTCGGCAATCGCCGGCATGCCGGCTTCACTCACCAGACCCATGTCC
>JAIPDA010000168.1 GCA_021737905.1 Rhodoferax sp. | reverse complement strand
CTGCCACTCCACACAGCGCGCTCAGGTATCCGCATGCCCGAAGGCCCGGCCTGCAGCACGACAACAGCGGGGTTGAGCTGCGCAAAGGCCAGCTCTGCCAGCAGCCATTCGCCTTGCTGCAGCAAACTGACAAGCTTGGCATTGCGCGAGTCGGGCGGGCTGAACTCCGCGATGAGGCTCAATACCTGTCCGGCAGCCGGACTGGTATGGCTCAGTTGCTGTACATCGCTGCAATCACGCCAGAGTTGGTTGTTGTGATCCGCTAACCAGCCGATCACGTCGTGCTTTTTTTCTTGCCAAACGCCAAAGTAGCGGCCGTCCTGCGCTTCAATATCCACGTGAGCGTTGATCACGCCAAGTGTGGTCAGCACAAGCAAAGTAGCGGCAACGTGGCGTTTCAAGTCCTGTCCGGCGTGTTGCGGCTTGTCACTTGAGGCGTTAGGGAAGTCGCCGGTTGAACATTTTTGCCACTTGGGCTGGGGCTTTCGGCCAAAGGCAGGCGGCACATTTTTTCGCCATCCCATTGCTGACCACACCAGCAGAGGCCTTCGGCGCTAATGATGCAGGTGCCGCTTCCGCAGCAGCGAGAGTCTTCGGTCATAGGTAGTGGGGGAGGGTAAGCCAATGGGCTACAACCCATCAGAGGCGCAGGTAAATCTCTTAAGCGCTGTGGCCTTTGATGTAGGTCTCTAAAAAGCCGATTTGCTGGCCCATTTGGCGAATGCTGTCTTTGACGACATCACCAATGGATATCACGCCGACGACCCGCCCTGCTTCTACGACGGGCAGGTGGCGAAAATTGCGTGAGGCCATCAAGCCCGTGCAGGCCTCGATGGGGTCCTGAAGCTTGACCGTGATCGGGTCGACCGTCATGACATCTTTGACCAGCACTTGCTTGGCATCCAGGCCAGGCAAGAGCACCTTGATGGCGCAGTCGCCCTGGGTGAGGATGCCCAGCAACTTATCGTCTTTGATGACCAGGATCGCCCGAACTCTTTTATCGCGCATCAGTTGCAGGGCAAGGACCACTTTTTCTTCAGGCCCGACGCTGATGGTGACGACAGGTTGTGGCTTTTGAGCTAAGCATGTTTTGACGGTGGTCATTGGGACGCCTGATGAAAATACTGTTGTTTATGAATTTTTTTGCATGCGCTTGGAATGAACGCAGGCCTTGCCTGAATTTGAAAAATAGCCCGAAATCAATCTCGATTGCGCAAATTGCTGATCACCCAGCAGGCCACCGCAATCAACAAAATAGAGCCACTTTCGTACAAAAGTATAGACGGGTCCCCGTCTTTGCCCTGGAGGATGATGAGACGGCTCAAGGCCGTCATGGCAATGAACAAAGGAATGGTGATTGGAATCCGGTGGCTGCTGTAAAACGCGCCAAGCATGCCCAAAACTTCGGCATAAATGAACATCAGCAGCAGATCCTTCAGCGCAACGCTGCGCTGTTCGATCAGTATGATGACTTCCTGCACCATGGCGCCCACCGTAAAGATGGCGATAGTGACCAGAAAACACTTTTCAGTCACGTCAATAATACGTTTGATCAACATCGAACTCTCCTGCCTCTGTGGTTTGAATTCAATGTTACCAAACACGACCAATGGATAGGTAGCAGGGTCGTTATGCGAACTTAGGTTTGGCCGGCCAGAAAGAAAAAACGCGCCTTACGGCGCATTTTTTAATTTTCCATAAATCCTCAAGAAACCTTTAGTCTCTGCGCTGCTTATCCCGTACCAAGGCCAGGCAGTGTGAGCGGTTGCCGGCGATTTTTTCGCAAGGGTAGGAGTTGCCCGTTGAAACGGCCTGGCAAAAAAACACGCCGTTGGTGGACGACATGCCATCACAGATTTTGATTTCTTTTTTGCTCGAAGCCATGCAGATAACCTGCTGGTCTTTGTCCGCAATTTTCTCGCAGCCACCGTCTTGGGCTTGGCTCAGCGAGGGCGCGAGCAAGGTCAAGGCAAAAAATAAGTTGAAAAGTGAAAAACGCATAACTCAACCTCTAGAAGTTGGGTAATGCTATGAATCTGGGCTTTCAGGCGTTTTAATTGCTTGCAAACCGTAATGATTTGTTACAGCTTTGTAATCTAGTCAGTCGCCGCAGGGAAGGGTGCACTTGAATGTCACCCAACTGTCATCTTCGACATGCATTTTCAGGGTGCCCCCGTGTGCAGTGACAATTTCACGGCACAAACTCAAGCCCAGGCCTGAGCCGGAAACCTGCGTGAACTCCTTTTTGTCGGTTTCACGGAACCTGTAAAAGCGCTCAAAAATGCGATCGTCCAGGCCCGATGTAGACAAATGCGTGGTGTTGCTAAGGCTGAACACGAGCTTGTTATCGCTTATTCGCGCTTTGAATTGAACCTGGCCTTGGGGCCGGTTGTACTTCACAGCATTGCCAAACAAATTGCTGGTGAGTTGCCAGATGAGTTCGTTATCGCCCTGGAATGTGATGCCGCTGGGCATGTCCATTGAAAAAGTCAGGTCCTGATGCTGGGCTTTGAGGTCATCAACCATCTCACCGACCATGTCGTTGAGCTTGATGGGCTGCATTTCCAGACTCACCCGCCCGGCATCGGCTTGAGAAAGCACCAGCAACTTGTTTGAAATTGAAATGAGCCGCTCAACTTCTTCAGCCACCAGCGACAGCTGAATTTGCAACTCCGATCTGTCGGGAGCCTGGTTCACCAGCCGGTGCAGGTAGCCCCGGATGATGGTCAGTGGTGTGCGCAGTTCGTGGGCGGCATCGCTAGAAAACCGGGCCGCCAGCGCGTAGTTCCCCCTTAAACGGTCAATCAGCGCGTTGAAGTAGCCAATGAAACCGGCAAATTCACGGTAATGCTTGTCAGGGGAGATGTGCGCGCTGGGGTTCTTGATGTCAATAACTGAAAAAGCATTTTGCAGCGTTTGAACAGGTTTCAGCGCAGCTCTCGTCAACACCATCGTGACCAACACAATGAAGCCCAGCAGCATGGGCCAAAGGTTGCGCAAGATGCCGTCGCGGGTTTGCAAGATACCTTCTGCTGACCTGGCCAATACATTTTTTTCAACAGCCACATAAAACTGGCCTTGAGGGTGCGGAGTCCGCAGAATGCGCCAGTCCTGCGTATCGGCCTGGAGATCGGTCATTTCAAAGGGCTGAGCCGTGCTTTGTCCATCCAACGGTGTCCAGACGGGGGCTGCGGCTGCCAGCTTCAGAGCCAAGGCTTTTGCAGCGTCTGTGGCTGCCGCACCCTTGTCTGCCCAGACCAGCATTTCACCGGGCCGCAGGTCGTCCAGGGATTTTTCCAGGTGGCTTTTGATCTGCTCGGTATTGAGCGGGCCCGGGGCAGCCCGCAGTTCACGCGCCGCGTGGCGGGCCAGCACTTGACTGAAATGACCATGCAAGGGCTCAAACGCCGAGTTGGCCACCAGCAGCCTTGAGGCCCCGCTGAAGGCCACAACGCACAGCGCCACAGCCAGAAAAACATGCATTCGAAAAGAACGGCGCATGGTGTTTAAGGGTTGTTGAGCCGGTAGCCTACGCCCCGGATGGTCTCAATGGGAAAAACTTCAAGCGCATCCGGGTCGGGGTTGGACAGCTTTTTGCGAAGTCTTTGAATGCAGACGTCCACCACATTGGTGCCGGGGTCGAAATCAACATTCCAGACTTGCTTGAGGATTTGCTGCCTGGAGAAAATCTGACCCGGCGACAACAACAGGCACTCCAGCAGCACGTACTCCCGCTGTGTCAATACACTGCTGCGCATACCCCATTTGGCCACCCGGCTAAAACGATCGAGTGTGATGCCGCTTTGTGAAATGGTGCTGGCATCGCTGCCCGATTTTCTGGCGATCATTATTTTGACGCGGACAAGCAGCTCCTCGATAAAGAAGGGCTTGACTAAAAAGTCGTCAGCACCGAGCTCAAATCCGCTCAGGCGGTCTGCCAGGTCGGTTTTGGCTGTCAGCAGGATCACCGGCGTGCTCAGTCCCTTGCGCCTTATTTCGGTCAAGATCTGAAACCCGTCCATCATGGGCAGGGTCACATCCAGCACAAGGGCATCGAAATTTTTGATCAGCGCGGTATTCAGTCCTCTGAAACCATCAATTTCGTGATGAACCACGAAACCGGCAGATTCGAAGCCCGTGACAATGAAGTCAGCGATGCGTTGTTCATCTTCAATGAGCAGGATATTCATGCAGTTATTTTGCATGGCATTGCCGCAGTGCGTGATTTAGAAATTTTTTTCGACTGCATCGCTAGGGTTCACCTGTCTAAATCGTTAGCAGCTTTATGTTAACTTCAAAGACTTGTTGACTCACATTGACTGTCTGTACGATGACCACCCTCCTAGAAGTTTCACGCGTTGCCCAAGAAGTTGTGCGCGCTGCCGGCGCCATGATCCGAACAGCTTTTCACGACCCGCAACGGCCGGCTTATTCGCTCAAAGGCCGTCAGGACTATCTGACCGCTACAGACGGCGCGGTGGAGGCTTATGTCAAACAAGCCATTGCGAGGCATTTCCCTGAAGACGCCGTGATGGGCGAGGAAACGGGCGGCGTGACCGAAGCGCCGCGGTTGTGGATTGTGGACCCGATTGATGGCACGGCCAACTTTGCCCGGCAGATTCCGCACTGTTGCATTTCGCTTGGCTTTCTGGAGAACGGGCGCGTGATGGTGGGCGCTGTCTACGATGCCTTGCACGACGAGCTTTTCCTGGCCGAACGTGGGCATGGTGCCCGTCTGAATGGCGCGCCCATCCGAGTCAGCAGTGTGGCTTCCCTGACGGCGGCCACTTTTGAAATCGGCTGGTCTAACCGGACTGCGCCCGAGCCTTACCTCAAATTGGTTTCTTCCGGGGTTGAAGCCGGCTGCGCGGTACGCCGGGCCGGTTCAGGCACGCTGGGCCTGGCTTATGTGGCTGCGGGCCGCACCGAAGCCTATGCAGAGTCACACATCAACTCCTGGGACGTGGCTGCCGGTTTGCTGCTGGTTGAGGAAGCCGGCGGACGCGTGAATGATTTCTGGACGCCGGGCGCCATTGCCAACGGCAATGAAGTGCTGGCCAGCAACGCCTT